>SFMO01000027.1 GCA_004554385.1 Ruminococcus flavefaciens | reverse complement strand
TTTCGGCTTCAATAATGATTTGATAAATATGTGTCTTGCCGTCCGGTATCTCCAGACAGGTGACGGGTATCTCTGCTTCAAACGTTACATACGCCAAAGCCCTTATCTCCAAAAAAGGAAAAACAAAACAGGAGAGCAAGCATACTGCCATAAGGCATATCAAACTCCTTATTTTTCTCATAAACTCACTCTCCTCGTAATGTTTTCAATCAATATAGCAGAATACAAGTGTCCTCGTCACGGAGTCTCCCTCCGCACAGGTGGACAGCGCAAGGATACGCTGTCCTGTATCTGCCATATAAGTCTCACAATGTTCCTTGATAAATTGCCGTATATCGCCCTTGCCGGGGTCAAATACAGCTTCGTCCTTTGCACTCGCCCTCATGCTTGCGAATACAGTAAGTCCGTAGGTCTTTTCGGCATTTTTGCCGATGATCAGTGTTCCCGATGAATGGCTGTTCAGGTACGAACTGTCCAAAAAATCGTCCAGTGCGCCAAACATTTTCCCATACTCCATGTGGTGTCCGTATATCAGCGAATAATCATCGGAGAAATCAGGAGCATTTCTGCTGTCGAGAAAAATGCTCCCCGACAGAGAATACTTCCCGAAAGGATCGGTGTTGAGGTACTTCACATTGTCCGTACCCTGCATGACGGGATAATCAATGTTTGTGCCGTCAATGGTGATCCAAGCGACCATATCATCTGATATGGGGGAATCCTCCGGTGCGGCATCGGTCTGACCGGGCTTGAACTTTGAGATGTCATTGCTGAGTGTGTGGCTGTACACATAATAATTATCGTACATACACCACATCACAACGAGCAGTACAAGCACAAGCACGATCATCACGAGCCGCTCATAGAGGATATTCATTGTTTTCCAGAACTTCAGCAAGGCTGATTATTCTTCCTCGGCGTCTCTGCGCTTGTTCTTGATAAGCAGATAAGCGATACCGCCGATCACAACAACGCCAACTCCGGCAGGTGCGGCAACGGAAAGAAGTATGCCGGTGGGGATTGTGCCTTCACGAGTATTGGTAAACGCAGCCGTTGCATCAGCCTTAAGAGCAGTATCTACATATCCCGCAGTCCAATCAGCGGCTGTTGAACCAGAAGTAACAACAGTAAGTGTATTGTTAATTTCTGTTCCATTTGTTTCATCGCCATTCTTTGTATCGCCAGTCAATGCAAGGGTAGCCGTATAATCTTCCTGACTCTCAGTGATTGCGTAGCTTGTATTATCTGACAGTCCCTTTATCGTAATAGTATCACCGTGCTGGAGATAGTAATACGCAGTAATTGTACCAACAGTAGTTGACCCCGAATTCACAACAAACGTATAGCCGTCTGTAGCTACTGTTTTATTTGTATCAGCTACAAGCTGAGATGCGTTCACCTGACTTGCATAACTTGACTGTGTTGCAGAATTTACTGTAGCCGGAACAGCACTTTCAGCACTTAAAATATCAACATCAAAGAAATTGCCAACAGTGGCGTTCTTGATCTCAACCTTGAATTTGAAGAACTTATCTCTTGAAGCCTGATTGCCTGTTACGGTCTTGCTGAATGTGAGATCATGTGTAACATAGGTGTTTTTGAAGCCTTCGGATTTTGTTGCGCCGCTTACCTCATATCCGTTGGGTGTGCCGTAACCTGTCCCATTATCGCCTGTCATAGTATTCGCAAGACCGTCTTCCAATGAGCTTGCTGTACCTGTACTTGCTGTACCCGGCTTAGCAGGAGCGGTATCAATAGTGCCATTATACATAACATAGCCGGCAATTCTGAGCTTATTAACAGTCGTTCCTGCTGTACCTTCTGTATAAGGAGTATAGGTAGCATCTTCTACATACACATCAATAGTGCGAGTCAAAGTTGAATCGTAAGTAATACCATTCTGTGCAGTGCTATCCTCAGTAATTACATATCTGTAAATACCCGGCTCAGTAAAGCCGCAATCTGTAAAGTCAAGGCGCATAGTTTTGATAGCATAGTAAGTGCTTGTATCAGACACAGAGGAAGTATTGTTGAGAAGCACATTATCAGAACCTGCTGCTACAGTATAAGTATCGCTTGTATTTTCAATTTTTCCACCAGTTGCATCGTGAACGTCCTGTGCGGCATAAGAAAGATCATATGTAGCACTTGCTGTTCCGGTGGAATGCGCACCAACATTATCAACATCAAACGTGTCATTAGCAGTGCCATTTGACTTGGTAGGTTCTATTGCCCATTTGATACTGCCCGGATTCAATCCAGCAAGTACTTCATGTGTAGTAGTAGTTGCAGCTATAGCTGAACCCGCTGAAGCAGTATACTTAAAGCTGACCGCAGGAATGTTGGCATCGTCCTCAATAACAAGGACTTTTTTCAGCTCAGTAGCATTATAACTGTTAATTGTCTGTGAAGCGCTGTTAGAATCTGTGTAGGTAACAGACTCAGTCAAAGCTGAATTCGTTGCAGTAGTTCCTGTAATGATACCCTCATAGGCTGTAGCTGCCGCACTCGCTCCCAACGGCATAGCAACCGCCATAGAAGCAATCATTGCCAGCGATGCCGCACCGGCTGCGATTCGTTTCATTCTTTTCATTGTAATTCCTCCTGATAATTCTATTTGTCAAATACCACGCCTCCGCATTATGAATACTACCTTGCCCTGCACATCGTCAAGCCTGATTGCGCCGAATGTCCGGCTGTCCGATATGTCGCTGCGGTAGTCATTCAGGACGAAAACGCAGTTTTCTGAAACTGTGTATGGGAACGTGATACTTGCTCCCTCTGATGTGGTGGGATATAGCGTATCTTCAAAAACGCCGTAACCGTTCACGGTCACATAGTCAGATCTGATGTCAACGCTGTCACCCTCGGCTGCGATGACCCGTCCGAACCTGATCTCGCCGTTCACCTTATAGGCTATCACATCGCCCTGCTTAGGCTTATCGAGCCGATATGTGATACAGAGATCGCCGTCCTTGATCATCGGATAAGCCGAATTGTCATGGCAGACAAACACGCCTGCGATCATCGTAAGCAGCACCCACAGGACAATGGCGGTTATTGCTGCCTTTATAAAGAAAGAGATCGCATAGCTTTTAGCCGTCCGCTTTTTCTTCGGCTTTTTAGGTGGTGTCGGATTGGTGACTTCACTCACGCTGTCACCCATAGGCATCACGCTCCTTTGTCGGATAGGTGTTTATCATTCAGGAACCATCCTGAAATCCACGCTCAAAAATGTCGTTTGCCGAATCACAGAAAACGCCTGTGTATGTATAATCTGACTGCATAAAACGCCGTTTCATAACTTTTCAACTCCCTCCGTCAAACATGATTCTTGTATTGTATGTCCTTGTCGGATCATATAATTGGAACAACGAAGTACCTGTCGCTCTATAAATAGAGAATTGAAGCCCTCACGGGTCATTCTTGCTGTTTCACCGTGTATGCTTTCACGGCTCTCACCGCTGATCACAAGTTCGAGTACACTCCGCAGCCGTAAATTCCCGTCCGACCGACGGTATTGATTTTATTCTTAACCTGTTGTGTATATGACCATATCTCTCAGGTTATAGCTTGCATTCAGAGACCTGTCCTCAACATATCCGCATGAACATCTGAAAGTGTCCGAGTTGATAGAAGCGCTCTTGTTCAGCATTCCGCATGAACTGCAAATGCTCGCCGAACGGAAACTCTTTTGTTCATTCCCTCGAATGCTTGCATACTTTCAAGCTGATAGTCCATATCACAGATCAAATCACTGTAATACGGGACAACTTCCTCACCAAGAGTAATCGTTTTGATAAGTAAGGGAGCGACCTCCCCGGCATGAAGCGTATCTTTCAGGACAAACCAGCCGAATTTACTGCCGGACTGCTTTTCGTCCGAAATGTCAGCACCCATATATTCCCAATGGTCCGCCGCATGATCACCGAAAGCAACGTAAAGAATAATGTTATTGCGAGTGTTCTGGTCAGAATAACCCGTTTCGGCTGTGCCGTCAGGATCGTAGGTCACACGGAGATGTGTAGCACCGCCGATTTCAAACGGAGCAGAGTCCCAATCGGTATCCGCATCGTTCCGTTTGACAAACTCATGGGAGATAGTGCCTGTCGGAGTTGTCTCCACTGCTTGTGTTAGCGCTATGTTTCTTACGCTGTCGGGATATGTAACATCAAAAATGCTTTGCAGATAAAGTCGGACAAAGGCATCATAATTCCCAAGGTTGCTAATGCTGACTTCCTCTGTCACATGATTGCCCGGGACGAGGGATTGATCGTCAGCGCCGAAATTAGTAAACACCCTAACGGAATACTGTGGGGAAGTATCGGTAAATGAATCAAAATCGGATTTGGCAACATTCCAGAGAAAAATGCTATATAATAGTATAGCAACAGCAACAACTATCAAGGCAATCAATATTTTTCTCTTTCGCTTGACATTTCCCACCTCATTTCCTCCTGCACATACTTGTTAATTATCAAATCAGATTT
>SFMO01000201.1 GCA_004554385.1 Ruminococcus flavefaciens | reverse complement strand
GCTGATATTCGTACCGCTGATACGCTGAAACTTGATGTGCCTGACTGTGATTATCAGGTGGTTCAGGTAGAAGCTGCTCCTTTTCAGCAGGAGCTTGTTCAGGAACTCGCTGACCGTGCCGATGCTATCAATGCAGGAAATGTTGATCCTACGATCGACAATATGCTCAAGATTACCTCGGACGGAAGAAAGCTCGGTCTTGATCCGAGACTGATTGATCCGTCCTTTGAGGACAACCCTGACACCAAACTCAACCGATGTGTCGAAAATGTTGCCCGTATCTATCAGGAAACGGCTGAGGACAGGCTCACGCAGATTATCTTCTGTGACTTGGGCGTTCCGCACAAGGGCGCAGAAGCAGCAGTCGAGGGCGAAGATGCCGACGATGCTAAGGATAAGAAGTCTATCGCAGAAGTCGAGTCTCTTGAAGAAGAATGCGACTTCTGTGTGTATGATGATATTCGTGATAAGCTGATCGCAAGGGGTATCCCTGCGGAGGAGATCGCATATATCCACGATGCGAAAACCGAACAGCAGAAAGCTGACCTCTTTGATAAAGTCCGCAGCGGAGAGATCCGTGTACTGCTCGGCTCAACCGCCAAAATGGGTACGGGTACGAATGTCCAGAAGAAGCTGATCGCAGTCCATGACCTCGATATTCCGTGGAGACCGGCTGATCTGGAACAGCGCGCCGGAAGAATTATCCGTCAAGGCAATGAAAACAAGCAGGTGCAGATATTCCGCTATGTTACCAAAGGCACATTCGATGCTTATTCCTATCAGACTTTGGAGAACAAGCAGAAATTCATCTCTCAGATCATGACAAGTAAGACTCCTGCGAGAAAGTGTGAAGATGTGGACCAGCAGGCACTCACTTATTCCGAGATCAAGGCTCTCTGCACAGGCGATGAGCGTATCAAGGAAAAGCTGATGCTTGAAAATGAAGTGAAGGAACTGAGGGTACTCGCTGCGGAACACCGCAACACGGTATTTGAAATGGAGGACAAGATCGCTCGTTTCCCTGAACAGGAACAGAAACTTACTGCGATTCTTGCTGATCTCCATACAGATCGTGAAGCACTCCGCAAGCTCCCGATTGATCCCGAACGCAAACTGCCCGTATTCAAGATCACCATTGGTGAAACTGAGTACACCGATAGAAAAGAAGCTGCTAAGGCTCTTGAAGATGCTGTGTTGGCTATCAAATATGCCGATACTCCCGTGAAAGTCGGCTCGTTCCAGGGCTTTGACCTGAGCGTTACAGTAAACAGCAACATGATGGGCGGCGGTATGTCGGCTGGCCTGCAAGGTGCCACTTCACATACCACGAAGCTGATCGAGAGTTTTGCCCACAACTTGAATCGTCTTGAAGCTGCCCTCTACAACATCGACGGCAGAATCGAGAGAACGCAGGATAACCTCGCAAAGCTCAGGCTTGACCACGCAGAAGCGCAGAAGATCGTAGCAGAGCCGTTCCCCCAGCAGGAGGAGCTTGATACTAAGGAGCAAAGGCTGAAAGTCGTAACTGATGAGCTGAATCAGGCGGCTATCGAAGCAAAGAAGAACGCTCCGAAGCGTGAAAAGACTTGCTACTTTGAGAGGGCGAAGATGAAGCGTGATGCCGCAAGGCTCGGCAAAAAGCCAAAAACGCCGAAGGACCAGACAAAGGGCAGGAGCAAGAAGCAAGGAATTGAATAAGCAACTATAAGATTATTCTAAGTAAGTATGCATCCCAATAAGTGAAAAATGATATAATTCACATTATTGGGATGCAATTTCTATCTTGACAGAAAGAAAAAAAAGATGTATAATATATACAATGGGGTTTGTGTACCCTTTTGATGTTTTCAAGTTATAATCCACACAAGTTGGCTTGTGTAAAATATTACTTAAATACAATGCGAGGAAAGGAATTATCATGGCAAATAAAGAGAAAATGGGCCCTCCTACATTAGAAATGATTCAGGGCAATCCGTACAATTATACTTTTGATGAAGTAGCCAAATGTATGGGAGAAGAACGAGCTAAGTCTTTATTCAAAACCTTGTATAAAAATGGCGTAAGTCCTAAAAATCAAACTATGACTATAAAAGACATATATGTAGGGGGAGATACTACAAAGTATGCTTTTGAATTACAAGATGGCTACTGCATTGAAACAGTATGCATTAAAAGAAGGACTGGCAATACGGTATGCGTTAGCACTATGGTCGGTTGTCCGGTGGGGTGTATTTTCTGTGCATCAGGAAAAAATGGATTTATTCGCAATCTTTCACCAGCTGAAATAGTTCAGCAAATCGTTCTTTTGAAAGAACGTGTCAACAGAATCGTTTTTATGGGGATGGGAGAACCTCTCTTTAATTATGATAATCTGATTAAAAGTATTCATATACTTCGTGATCGCAATGGACTTAATTTTCCTACAGATGGCATAAATGTATCGACTGTTGGACCAGTTGAACAGTTGAAGCGACTGAGAGAGGAGCATTTAAAGATTCAGTTTACACTCTCTCTTCACGCAACGGATCAAGCAACTAGAAACATGATTATGCCGCACATGAAATCCAATAGCATTCATAGTGTTGTCGAAGCTGCGCTTTCCTATTCTGAACGACATAACAGAAAGATTACCATTGCATATCTGCTCGCTCCTGGAATTAATGATAGGGCTTCAGACGTAAGACAACTTGGTAAATGGTTTAGAGGAAAAAATGTACTGATTAATCTTTTACAATATAATGAAACTGCCTGTAAGAGAATCAAACGTCCTAACAAGCAACAATTGGTTGCATTTAAGATTAGACTAGAGGAGGCTGGCTTGGAAGTAAAACTTCGGGAATCAAGAGGTAATAGAATAAAAGCTGCCTGTGGTCAATTAGTAAGTGATTATAATAAAGGGAACGACGCTCCTACGTCTGATTCACCTGAAAAGATGTCGCCTGTGATACACAAGCTTTCTGACAATAAAGCTGATACAACAAGAGGGATAAGAAAAGAAAAACGTCACCCTTTTGCAAAACATAAAGCCAAAAGGAAACGTAAGAAAAACTAATGATGAATTATCCCTCTAACCATTGTTGACTATTCTTTTAATGGTTATCGTTTGCGCTCACCATAATACTATGACGCACGGACGCACCTATGTATGCGCCCGTGCTAACCATAACATGAAAGGTGGGTGTAAACAAATGCAAAGAATAACAACAGAAAGCAGATTAATTATCCGCTTTCTGTTGTTTTATTTTATGAGAGGTAGTTGGATTTGCTCAATATATTACAGCTTTGTTCTATTGTGTTTTTCGATGTTCCGTAAGAATTGTTCTACTGATATGGAGCAAAGAAACGGTCGTATCGAGCGTCAGGGCAACGAAAATCCCGAAGTCGATATATATCGTTATGTGACAGACAAGAGCTTCGATGCCTACCTCTATCAGATTTTGGAGAATAAGCAGAGGTTTATATCACAGATTATGACCTCAAAAACTCCCGAAAGAACTTGTGCGGATATTGACGAGCAGGCTCTTGACTATGCAGAGGTAAAGGCTTTGTGTGCAGGCAATCCCTTGATTAAGCGTGAGATGGAGCTGCAGGCACAGATAAAGGACTTGAAAATGGAGAAAGCACGATACAACGAAAACATCTATGAGCTTCAGGACAATATTCGTGTTAAGTATCCCAATGAAATTAAGCAGAGTGAGCTTATTATCAAGCATTTCACAGCCGATATGAATACTGCAAACTCCGCACCTAAGGCCATTGATGAGGAAGGCAAGGTATCATATCCTCTGAAAATGGGTGACAAGGTATATCCTACCCGAAAGGAAGCCGGAGAAGCATTCAAGGAAGCTCTCAACAAGAATCTGGGTGCGATTATGTCAGGCAAGGAAATTATGCTGGGCGAGTACAGAGGTATGCAGCTGTCGATTATGTATAATGATTTCAGAAAAATGCCGCAGGCTTGCCTAAAGGGTGAAAAGGCTCACTATTGCGATCTGAATATTGAAACCACCACCGGAAACATAATCAGGCTTGATAACGCCATTAACAGTATTCAGAAAACCATTGTTGAACTTACAGCCAAAGTGGAAACAAAGAAAAGCGAGCTTGAGCAGATGAAAATAGACGTTGAAAAGCCTTTTGAAAAGGAACAGGAGCTTGCTGCTGCGGAAGCGGAGCTGGAGGACGTTCACGTTAAGCTCACACAGTTTGAGCTTACGGACGATTCGGCACAGAGGGATATGTTTGAACGCTTCGTTGATGATTTCACCGAGGTGCTTACGGGCGAGAAGTCCTATATCAAGTATGAATCGAATTGCGAAGCATTTATGCCCCTGCACGTTGAGATGAACAGCGATGTTCTTACGATCGCACAGACAACGGTGCAGAACGGAGATTTAATGTACGATCCCCGTATTGATTTCAAGGTCGATTATGAAAACCAAAAGGTTATTCCGCTCAGCTTTGAAAACAGCTTTCAGGGTGTATATGAGGAATATGACATATCAGACGGAAAGCCCGAAACTATGAAGCAGATAAACGATATTCTTGCTTTTGCCGATGACTGGATGGACGATATTGAGGTGCAGGGATATTCTCCTGTTACCGGTGATGATGAAATCGAGCAGACAAAAGACAATATCAGCCGTTAAAAGCTGAAATAATTGAATAGTTTTATGGCGGCCATTCGAGCAATGGCCGCCTTTTTCTATGACTTTTGAAATTTAGACAATAACAATAATAAAATATTGTCTATTTTTATCTGTTGCAATTTGTGAAATTTGGAGTTTTATAGTATAGTAATTAAAACGGGAGTGACTGAAATGGAAGATATGATGCTGATGCAGTTTATAATTGATTTGTTTGGAGCTGATACTATTGAAATGATGAAAGAGGAAGGACTGCCGACAGAAAATATCGTAAATCTGCCGATAAGGGAGCAATATCATATTATTCAGACATATCTGGATAATACTGCTGAACAGGCAGGAAAATATTTTCAGCCTATTGCTCAGAAGGCAGATGATATATACAACTCATACGAGGATAAACAGTATTATAGGCGTATTGATATGGGATATATGGACGATGAAGATTACAATGAATAAATAATCATTTTGGTTAGTTTGCTGTCCGAAATTTTACACACTTGATATGCTATTATGATATTATGGGCATATATATAATACATATAAAATTGTGACAAGAACAAATGCTCATATTTGTGCAATATTTATATTGAATAAATTTTCTGATACTGGTATAATAAATATATATTCCAAAAGAGGAGAGGTGAGCAGATATGTCAGAACGTTCGTATATAGCAATCGACTTAAAATCATTTTATGCAAGCGTAGAGTGTGTGGAGAGAAATCTTGATCCGCTAAACACTAACCTTGTTGTAGCCGATGAAAGCCGAACAGAAAAGACTATCTGTCTTGCCGTTACTCCGTCACTAAATGCTCATGTACGGTAAAGAAGCAAGCAACCGAAAACAATAGATAGACCGCCAGCACTACACTATTCCGAACCAAAGACCAAAAGATAAGCATTTTGAGAAAATCTAAACTTT
>SFMO01000200.1 GCA_004554385.1 Ruminococcus flavefaciens | reverse complement strand
CGCTGACATTTATACTCTCTGTTGTAAATTTTAGCACTGCCTTTGGAGCGCAGTCCTCCAGCATAAAGCTTATTCTGTCCTCCGGATATGTCGGGTCGATCGGTACATATGCTCCGCCTGCCTTGATGATTCCGTAGATTCCGGCTATCATCTCGATACTTCTGTCGGCGATAATTGCAACGAAATCATCCGGTTTTACGCCTATTTCACGGAGTTTGTGTGCAAGGCTGTTTGCTCTTGCGTTGAGTTCTGAGTATGTCAGTTTCTCATCCTCGAATACAAGGGCGATGTTATCCGGTGTCTTAGCTACCTGCTCTTCAAACAGCTCTACTACTGTCTTATCTCTCGGATATTCCGTCTCTGTTGCGTTGAAGTCGTTGAGGATCAGCTCTTTTTCCTTTTCTGTTACTGTTTCCAATTCGCTGATCACTGTTTCAGGCTTTTCTGCCATTTCCTCACAGATCTTCAGCAATCTGTCCATTATCAGCTCTGCTTCATCATCACAGTATACATTCGGATCGTACATCAGCTTAAAACTCAGCTTATTATCGTCCTCCAATCCGGATATCGTTATATCGTAATTTGTCTGTTCTCTTCCCTTTTCTGCTCTTACTCTCTCATCTTCGTTTCCTTCTGTATTCTTTCCTGATTCATAGTTTTCAAATACATACAGAACCTTTATCAAATCTGAGCCCTGTTCCGTCTCTTTCTGTATTTCTGCCAGTGAACAATAATCGTAATTTGTACTCTCTTCTCCTTTCTTCTGCTGCTTCTTTATCAGCTCTCCTACTGTAGTTTCCTTTTCTACTGTTACTCTTACTGGTATTGTGTTTATGAACAGTCCTACCATTTCCTCTATTCCGTTGATAGGCGCATTTCTTCCTGAAACTACCTTGCCGAATACTACATCATTGCTTCCGCTGTATTTTTGCAGCATTATTCCTACTGCTGCTTCTGCTGCTGCATTTAATGTACTCTCTTTTTCTTCGGCTATCTTCTTCAGTTTTTCTGTACTTTTTTCGCTTATTCCTCTGTACAGCTCCCTCATCTGGTCTTCTGTCGCTTCCGGCTTCTTCGCTGCTCTTATCCTGCAGTCATTTTCATATCCCTTCAGCTCCTCTTCCCAGTACTTTTTGGCTTTCTCATTTTCTTGTTTCTCTAACCATGTTACGTACTCACTGTACTCTCCTATGCTGCTCCTTTCCTTTTCTATCTCTTTTTCTATCTCTTCCGGTGTTTTTCCTCCTTTCAGTCTGAAATAATAGTCAAACAGCTTTTCTGTCAGTATTCCCATACACCATCCGTCTATTATGATATGATGTATTGTAAATATCAGCTTTCCTTTTCCTTCTCCTGTCTTTATGCTCTTTACTCTCAGCATTGTATCTTTTTCAAGATCTACTCCTCTTTTTATGTCTCTTTGAGCTATTCTGTCGCACTCTTCCTCTCTGCTTTCTATTACCTCCAATTCCGGCGTTCTTTCTGCATAGATCACCTGCTTCGGTTCGCTTATCTTTTCATATTTGAAGCTCGTTCTCAGTATATCATACCTTTTGCTCAGCAGTCTCAGTGCTTCTTTCAGCTTTTCGTTATCCGCTTCAAATCCTATGTCATATATGCTTTGTACCACATATCCCGTTGACTCCCTGTCCTCCAGATTATGGAACAGCATTCCTTCCTGCAGTGGTGTCAATCCGTATATCTTCTCTACTTCTCCTTCAAAGCTCTTCTGCATTTCGTCAAATTCTTCTACTGTCAGATCATATACTCCGTAATCACTTGCTGTCTTTTCTTCCTTTTTTCCTTTTGCACAGTAATCTGCAAGCTCATTTACGCTCTTTTCTAATTCCTTTCCGAGATCTTCTATAAATTCTTCTCCATAGCTTTCTGTCTGGCTTGCTATTACGAATTTTAGCTCTCCTTCACTTACCTGTCCGTTTATTATTATATTGTCGTCTGTTTTGTTTCCTTCTGCTACATCTCTTCCGCTGCTGTATTTTCCAAAAAAGCTTACTTTACTTCCGCTGAAGTCTCCTAAATAGTTAAAACATATGTCTGCTTTTTCACTATGCTCAATATATCCGTATCCTATTCCTCTGTTCGGCACTCTTCTCATTGCTTCCTTTGCTTTGATCGTGCTCATCCGGTCGTCCTCGGATACCTCTATATTTACTTCATATATATTTGTGAACCAGCCTACTGTTCTGTCTACTGCTGTTTTTTCACTTATTCCTTCTCTTCCGTGTCCTTCAAGCTTTACTGCAAGCTTTTTCTGTCCTGTTATTCTTCCGACAGCTCTTGCCAGTCCTGCTAACAGCACCTCATCTAGCCTTGCTCCGTTTGCTTTTCCGCTTTGTTTCAACAGCTTTTCTGTTGTTTCCTTGCTGAATACGACCTCTGCTACTCCTGGTTTCTTTCCTGTATGTTCTCCCTTTATTTTTCCATTATTTATTTCTTCGTTTACATTTTTCCAGTATCTCTTTTCCTTTTCTCCGAGATTTTCTCCGTATTCCTTAAGCTT
>SFMO01000199.1 GCA_004554385.1 Ruminococcus flavefaciens | reverse complement strand
TGCGAGATCATCAATATGACCGGTGAGTCATACCGCCTCTCGCACCGCCAATCCATCACGCATTAGCCTTGTATACTTTGTGGCGAACGGCTTGTATATTTTCTGGCGGAAAATTGTATGTTTTACTTGACTTTTTACAAACAGCGAAGAAATAATTCTTCGCTGTTTTTTATGAGGTGGTAATAAAGTAGAAATCAATTATTATTTCTCAGGGAGCTCCTTGACAAGACCGAGGAGGTATCTCTGAATAGCCTGTGCGTCACCTGTAGTAACACCGTCGTTGTTGCCTGATACGTCGGAATTTGCGTATCCTGTCTCAGTGATGTGGTGAGCGTCAGAACCGTTTATACCGTACTTATTCGGATTAGCAAGGCTCTGCATGATGATAACAACATCTGAGAGGTCTACCTGACCGTCATTGTTTGCATCGCCGTACTTGGTTGCCTTAGGATCGTTAGGCTTTACGGTTGTTGTGGTGGTAAATGTAACCTTTGTAGTTGTAGTAGTTACAGGCTTTGTAACAGTTGTTGTAGCTGCAGGAGTGCTTCCGCCGTTCTTATAAACGGCCTTGATGGAAACGCCTTCGCTTACGGGAACTGTTATCTCGTCTGATGAAGTATTGCTTACATTAGCGCCTGTTACCTCCCAGTGATCGAAGCTGTAGCCTTCCTTAGCTGTAGCCTTTACAGTTACAGGGTAATCTGTGAAGTACTTTCCGCTCCATGTGCTGAGAGAATCATCAAGCTTGATAGTGTTGAACTTGACAGAGCCCTTGCTGCCGTCGTTGCTTACGGATACGCTTGCAAGACTGCCTGTGAGACCCATAAAGTTCTTCATCTGGCTTGTAACGTTGCTGTATCTTGTATTGTAGAATGTTTCGAGGAGCTGATAATCCTGATCGAATGTAGACTCATTGTGAATATTCTTGGATGACGGGAAGCGCTTGTATGTATCGAGGATTTGCTGCTTGAAGCCCTTGTAGTAGTTTATAGCAGCTGTAGTCTTGTTTGTGTCGAAGTTGTAGTTTGCCATATCCATGAAGCTGAGCTCGAACTGCTTCTTGAATTCTGCGTTCTTCATGAGATTTGTGAAAGCTCCGCTGATAGAGCCGCCGCCTCCCATGAAGCCGCCCCAGCCTCCCATACCGCCGCCGCCGAACTGGCTGAAGCTGTTGTATGTAGGACCTACTTCATTTACCTTGTCTGCAAGGTTTGCGGAATACTCTGTATCAAAGAGAACCATACGCCACTTGCCGTCTGCATAAGGATTAGACTCGTCTACTGTATCTGCGCGCCATACACCTGTGTTGTTGTTTGGCCAGTCGTGGTTAGCCCAGTATATCTGAGCTGCAAAGTAGTCGATAAAGCTCTGGATATCAAGCTTCTGAGCTATCTGCTGATATGCAGCGTCGCTTGTCATATCTGCACTTGAGATCTGGCTGAGAAGGCTGTTCCAGTCGGAGAGATCCTGATCCTTACCGTCTTCAAGAGTACCGTTCTTGATGAAAGCAACGTCGTTCTTCTTGATACCGTAGTGTGACTTGAAGTAGTCTGAGTTATACTTCTCCATGAGCTGATAAATGCCCCAGAATTCGCCGTCGATGAAGAGTATGCACTCGCTTGTAGCCTGAGTGGTCATATCTCTGTCGCCAACAAGAGACTGGTTTACTGAGTCACGGAAGAAGCCTGCCATATTGTCGTTTCCGCCATTTCTTATAGTGAAGCCGTCGAATGTGTCGATGACCTTGTTATTCTTTTCCTTTGTGGACTTGCCTTCGAAGAGGTCATATTCCACGCTGCTCTTGCCGTAGTCCTGACGAGCGAAGACATTGAAGCTCTTCTGAGCCCATGCACGTGAAGCAGCACCCTTTGTTCTGATGCCAACATTCTGCGAAACTACGCTCTTTCCGCCGTCGAAGATCTCAATGCTTGCAGGACGCTCCCACTCAGGTCCTTTCTGGTTATAGTTAGCCTGAGCCATGAATGCCATGTCGCCCATGTTGAAGCCGCCCATTCCGCCGCCGCCGAATCCGCCGCCAGCTGCTGCGCCGCCCTGCTGAGCGTCACCGCCTGCAGCACCGCCGAACTGACTCCAGTCGAATCCGCCGCCAGCTGCTGCGCCGCCCTGCTGAGCATCACCGCCTGCAGCACCGCCGAACTGGCTCCAGTCGAAGCCGCCGCCTGCTGCTGCGCCGCCCTGCTGAGCGTCACCGCCTGCAGCACCGCCGAACTGACTCCAGTCGAAGCCGCCGCCTGCTGCTGCACCGCCCTGCTGAGCGTCGCCGCCGTTTACCTGACCAAAGTTGCCGAAACCGCCTGCAACAACGTTTGTAACATCCTCATCTGCATTAACTACAGGACCGCCTGCGCCGCCGAGCTGGAAGTTGCCCCAGTTCTGCTGACCGTTCTGTCCCTGCTGATCGCCGAAGTTCCAAGCCTGCTGCTGTCCGTTCTGTCCCTGAGCAGGCTGCTGACCCTGAGCAGGCTGCTGCTGACCCTGTCCGGGGTTGCCCCAGTTGCCGCCCATGCCGGGGAAGCCGCCCATGCCTCCGCCGCCCTGATCGTAAACCTTACCAAGAACGTAGATGCCCTTGTCGTAATCGAAGAGGTTTGCAGGATCGGTAACGAGAGAAACGACCTTCATCTTCTTGTATCTTTCAACGTTAGCTGAGCCAACAAAGTATGTCTTTGTGATTATATCACTTGCTCTGCCCTGTGAGTCAACAGCGATGGCACGAACTATAGCTGCCTTGAGAACTCCCTCATCAGGAGCAAGAATATCTGAATAAGCTGTGATGTCAGTTCTCGCACTGTACTTGTTAGGCTCGCTTGTCATGTCCTTGATGTTCAGTGGAGAAGAATATTTGAGTGAAGAAGTTGTAGGATCACTTCCGTCTGTTGTATAGTAAACTGTAGTGCCCTGTGGTACTTCGATAGAAAGTGAGAAGCCGCTGTCATAGAATCCGCTCTCTGCTGAGAAGCCCGGAGTTCTTACTGCGTTTGAGCCCTCGGGAGCTCTGTTTTCAGCATTGGGAGTTCCTGCAAGCACATAGTACTCGCCGCTGCCGTCGGGATACTGACCGTAGGAAGAATCCTTAGCCATATCACCGAATGTGACCTGTGAAGCTATATTGCCTGATTTATCAGTAAGTGTGAGAGTCTCGCCGCTTGTGGAAAGACCGAAAGGAGCGATCTCCTTGTTTGTCTCGCCTGCTGTGCCGTCGCAGAATATGACTTTTCTGCCGCCTGCCTGAAGAGTAGTGCCCTCGGGGATAGTGTAACGATAGGGAGTATCTTCCTTATCTGTGATTCCCCATCCGCTGATGTCAACAGCGCTGCCTGAGCCGTTATAGAGCTCTATCCAGTCATATGTGCCTCCGTCAGGAGCAGTATATGAGCCATTTTTAGGGCAGACTTCATTGATAGTAACAGTACCTGCTGCTGCAGCCTGCTGTGCAGGGAAAAGACCTGCTGTGCCTAAAAGCATAGCAAGGCTCATAATACCTGCGCCTGTTCGTATAGCTGATTTCTTGAACATAAAACGTCCCTCCATTGTGATTTTTCATGTTTTCGGCGCAATAGCGCCTGTTTCTTCGATCAAATCTTAAGTAGATGATATATAAATAGTCTTAAAATAATCTTAAAGTAGGCTGAAAGGATCAAACAGTGTTTTTTGAACTAAAAGTTCAATAAATAGGGATATTTGGCAATTTCAGTATAACATTATCACCAAAGGAAGTCAACTAACAGCGCAAATTTTGAATAAATTATGAAAAGTTAGCAATAAATGAAACATCAGGAGCACAAAAGGTGATCTTTACCTGCAAAAAAGCTCTTGACGTTCTTATAAATATAGAGTATCATATTGAAGGGAACGGCGTTTCGCGGATATTAACGTAATTTTTAGGGACGCCCTCTCTTGCAGGGCCCCCTAATCGGGTCCGTCCCCTCTGTCGCGTTACGACATCTCCCCACCCCGTGGGGAGTCACCCTCTTCCCAAAACAGTCCACTGGACTGTTTTTGAAATTCACCCTTGCGGAGCGCCTTACGTCTTTTGGGCTTTGCCCAAGCCCACCAGAGGCGCTGCCTCTGGACTCCGCCAAAGGAACACAGTCCCTTTGGAATCCCGTTCATAGGTTCAGCAAATATTAATAAAGGAGAATTAAATGTTTCAGGGTTTTTCGCAGGAAGCACTGGAATTCCTGCTTGGTATAAGGCATAACAATAACAAGGAATGGTTCGAGCCGCGTAAGGCTGTATACACTGAGAAGATATTTGAGCCCATGAAGGCTCTCGGCGAGGAGCTTTTTGCGCCATTTGCCGATATTGACGGCATGATGTATAAAGTCGGAAGGATATACCGCGACGAGAATTTTGCTCCATATCTCCACTATCGCGATACTATGTGGATATATGTCCGCTATGATGCATGGTACTGGAGCAAGACTCCAACGCTGTATTTTGAGCTTTCTCCCGAGGGAGCGGAGTTCGGCTTCCGTATCTCAAAGCCCGAAGCCGCTGTTATGGAGCGTTTCCGCAGCGGACTTCTTGAAGATCCCGAGCCGTTTCTAAACATGGTGGATGAGATTGTTGAAAAGTACGGACTGACTGTGGGAGGTGACGAGTACAAGCGCAAAAAGCCCTGCCCCGAGCCGAAGCTGGAGCCATACTTCATCAAAAAGGGATTCAGCGTGTACACGAAGGTCAGTGATCCAAAAGAGCTTTTCTCCCGAAAAATAGCAGAACACGCTATTGAAGTATTCAAGGCAGTACAGCCTGTAAACGACTATTTCCACGAGATAGTTGAAATTGAGGAGCTTGCAAAGGCTATCGAAAAAGAGGGAAAGCTGCAGGCAGAGTCCGAGCCCGAAATAAACATGGTAAAAGCTCCCGATGTTGAATTCATGTGGTGAGCGCGGAGCCCGCGCTGCCTTTCTACGTTGTCGCTTGCAAGCTCGCTCACAATGATTAAAACCGTTACCTGTACATCGCTTACGGCACATTGTATATTATATGCGGAACGAATCAAATCTGTAGGGGCTGCCTTTGGCAGTCCGCGCCTAACGTAACAAATACGATTAACCGTATTGTAGGGGGCGATGACCACATCGCCCCGAATATTTTGATTATTCCACGCATAATAATTATGAATTATGAATTATGCATTATGAATTAAAACAGCCCTCTTACGTCCTCAAAGCTGAGTGTGGGCTGCAAAGCGAGGTTTATGCCGAAGGCAAGGAGCTGAGAGGCTCTTTCCGTCAGGCGGTCTATATCACGGGGAGTTACCATCATATTTGGCAGCTCTACGTTTATGCTTTTCCCCGTGAGACTTCTCACGATAGTGTGCATATCAACAACTGTGGGGACTCCAACAGCAATAACAGGCATACCCATGACTTTCTCCGATAGCTCCTTTCTCTCGTTGGAAACACCGCTCCCCGGGGAGATACCGGTGTCGGTTATCTGTATGGTAGTGCCGAGACGGCTTATATCAGTGCAGGCAAGAGCGTCAACAGCGATTATTGCGGCAGGTCTCAGCTCTGAAGCTATTGCGCGGACTACCTCGGCAGTCTCGATGCCTGTCTGTCCCATTACGCCTCCTGCAAAGGCGCTGACACGGCGCAGTGACGTGAGAAAGTGCTCACCGCCGATGTCGGGCTCATCACTCAGATGCCGTGTAGCAAGGACCTTTGCGGCGGTCTGAGGGCCGATAGCGTCGGGAGTAATATCATTGTTGCCAAGTCCCACAACAAGGACCTCACCATCTGGCAGAAGTGCCGAAAGCTCCTGTGAAAGCTCCTGTGCCATAAGCTTATAATCGTCGGAAAATCGGCTGAGACTGCTGCCTTCAAGGGTGATGTAGCGTCCTTTTCCCTTGCCGATAGAATCAAGGCAGCTGTCGTCGTCAATGGTTATTTCGGTAATGCTGAAAGCCCTGCCCCGTGACCTGAGATGAACGCTTTCGGGAAGGCTGTCTGCGGAAAAGCTCTCAAGAGCCAGATCAGTGCGTATTTCCATGATTTCCTCCATATTGTGCATTTTGCTTTAATTGTGGAAAATATTTCTAAGGATTATTTCACTTTTAACTATTGAAAAGAATGTGGAAAAATGCTATAATTATATTTGTCTCAGTATGGTAGCTGTGCGTTGCAGCTGTCGGGAGTGAACGAACCCGTGTTTGCTCCTATTATCTGTAAAATGCGGACGGATATTCAGTCTGCATGAATCAAGGAGGTGTAACAAAATGCCAAACATTAAGTCTGCAAAGAAGAGAGTAAAGGTTAATGCGACAAAGGCTGCTGCTAACAAGGCAAGAAAGTCCAATCTCAAGACTGTTCTCAAGAAGGCTGACGCTGCTGTAGCAACAGGCGCTGCTGATAAGGCAGAGGCTATCAAGGTTGCTATCAAGAGAGTTGACCAGGCTTGCGCAAAGGGTCTTATGCACAAGAATAAGGCTGCAAGAAAGAAGTCACAGCTTGCTAAGAAGCTCAACTCTGCTGAGTAATCGGTCTCTTATAATATAAGAATCAAAATCCCCTTGCGGACGACTCACGGTCTGCAAGGGGAATGTTTTTTATCAGATTTACGAAGCCGCAGTCTTTGGCAGTCCGCATATTAAAAGTAAACCACCTGCCGTAAGTGAACTGACCCCAAAAAGTTAGACAAAGATTTAAAAGAAAATTTATGCAAAGCGACAAAGCGACAAAGCTTGGTCGCTTTGTTGCTTTATGCAGCTTTGGCAAGACGGTATTCAACAGGTGACATTCCATCGAGTTTC
>SFMO01000198.1 GCA_004554385.1 Ruminococcus flavefaciens | reverse complement strand
TTTTAAAATATATTGACAAGAATTATATGTATGATATTTCACTTGATAAATTAGCTGATATTGCAGGCTACAGCAAGTATCACTTTTCAAGAATTTTTAAGCAGTATAATTCAATGTCATATCTGCAATATATAAACACAAGACGTACCAGAGCAGCTGAGATGCTTCTTTTGGATCCAAGTATTCCTATTACAGAGGTTGCTATGCGTTCAGGATTTTCGAGTCTTACTACTTTTAACCGTATTTTTAAGGAAATAAAGCATTGTACGCCGTCAGACTTTAAGAAATTTTACAGTTCAAATGAGGCGGCAGTTATTAATGATTCTTCAGCTTCAGATGAATCAATTATAATAAGTTAAGGTAGCACCACATAAAGCGTGTTCGGTGCTGCTTTAAATTACATTGATTTTATAAAAACCTGTACAAGTTTTGTTTGTACAGGTTTTTAATTATATATCAGCATATTACGTTTTTATCTATAGCAATGTTATAAAATCTTAACTTCATCTTAACGTAAAAATGCAATTAAATACTTTATTAAGTTTTGGAAATATGATATAACCAAACCAATTTCACACTGAGTACCACGGTGTCACACCGAGTACCACAAAAATATTGATTCTACGGGGCTTTTTGATGGTAGAAAGCCTAAATAGTGCGCATTAAGGGTATCATAAAAAAATAGCCTGAATGATGAATTTTGGTAGAAACTTGGTAGATAGTAAGCGGTATAAAAGCTGGTAGAAGCTCGGTAGAAACCAAAAAACAACGTAAAACGGTAGAAAGCCTGTTGACAAACATAATTGAATAACATAGAATAGCGGACGGTGTTTCATAACAGAAGCGCTGTCCGCTATTTTTATGCCCAAAATTGAATACTGCACATCGCTTCTCAGCAATGAGGAGCGATTTTCTTTTTCAGAATGATTGTCAAGGAGGAATTTCTATGCCGAACCCTAAAGCAATTGATGTTCCGAAGTTAGGCTTTTCTGATGCACAGACTGATGTTCTGAACATCATGATGAACAAGGAAGAATGGGACTACTCCACTGTTGATGAGATCGCTCACATGGAAGAACTGTCGGGTTACTCCTATGAAGCTATCTGCACTGCCGTGTATGGTCTGAAAAAAAGAGGGTTTCTCCTTGAAGTCAATAAGCCTTACGGCTGCGTCTATGCGGTGAACAAGCTCCGCATTCCCAATATGATGTTTGATTACAGCTAACAGGGGTGAATGAAAATGGGCAAAACAAGAAAAAACAAAACCGTAAGCGATACCGTTTGCGAAATACATAAATTCAGCGGCTATGCCGTTCTGAGCAACTGCTTCGTGCGGTCAACCAAACTCGGCTGTCCGGCTATCGGTCTGCTCGGCAGAGTTATGGACTTGCCTCCGACATGGAACTTCTCTAAGGCTGGTCTGATTGCTCTCTGCCCTGATGGAGAGACAGCAATTGACAGCGCTCTGAATGACCTGAAAGAATGGGGCTACCTTGAAATAGAGGTAAAGATGCCTAATGAGAACCCGACAGGCAGGATTCAGACGGTGTATAAGTTCTATGAGTATTCTGCTAAGGATACTTCTATTCCGCAGTATGATTATGAGCTTGAAACGTTCATGGTTGATAATGCTGTGCTGAACCGTGTCAAGAAAACTGATAACTATACTATGATCAGCAGCAAGCTCCTGCGGAATAAGGAACTGCCGAATAAGCTCCTCGGTTTTCTTCTCAAGGTGCTTTCACTGCCCGATTATTGGAACTTTTCCATGTCAGGGCTTAGGGCAATCTGCAAAGAAGGCAAAACTGCGGTGCATAACGCTGTGAACAAGCTCATTGATTTGGGCTACCTTGTACGCACACAGCTTCACTCCAACGAGAGTATTCATAACTGCTTTGAATATGTATACAGCTTTTTCGATGTGCCTGTAAGCAAAGAAGAAGCTGACGAGCTTGAAGCAGAGACCAGACGCAAGGCTATCACGATCCGTGAGGGCGGTCGGGCAAAGAACGCTGTTTCTTCTACGGCTGAAAAACAGAAGGTGGAAAACCCGTATACGGACAATCCGTCTGCTGAAACTCCGATGCCTGAAAGCAACGGACAATATAATAACAACAATACATTACAAAAAAATCAATTACTGAGTGATAAATCCTCTATCACTCCTGCGGCAGCAAAGCCAACTTTCAACATTCCGACTGTTGAAAGACAGAATGACGGATATAATGCAGAAGAAGTAGAGTATTACACTGAGGTCGTAAAACACAACATCAGCTATGGTTATCTCGGAGACTGGCTGACAAAGGACAGACACGACGGATACAAAGAAGCAGATAATATCGTAGGGTTTATCGTGGACGAGATTTGCTCCCCTCTGCCGTATACCACGCTCAGAGGTCAGGCATTCCCCAGAAGCGTGATTCAGTCCAAAATGCTCCAGGCAGATATTAACATGGTCGAGAATGTCCTCGTGAAAATGGCTCAGGTCGATAATATCAAAGATTTCCGCAAATATTTCATCAGTTCCCTCTATAACGAGGTTCTGACATATCATTTCAACGATGGCTGTGAGAGTCGTTGGGCTGCCTATGCAGTAGCCCGTGATTTCGGCTATGCCGTCTGACAGAGAGGAGGTGGTGGATTTGGCTGCTAAGAAGAAGGCGGTTATTCCCGTATTTACTGGCAGAAATGTCGCTCTGTCGGAGATTTCTCAGGCAAGCGGTATAGGTATCGCTACGATCAAGCACGGTCTGCGTGACGGAGTTCTCGACTTCGGCTACGCTATTCCCTGCGGTGAAAGTAACCAGTATCGCTATTATTGCCCTGATAAGCTCGTTTACGAGAAAATCGGGTACGTCAGCTCTAATGAGGAGGTGTAACTATGCCTAAAAATCCTTCTTTTCAGGACGTAAATGGTCTTTTCAACCGTTTCCACTGTGAACTTGAAGCTATCATTATGGATATGCTCGGTGATAAGGTCAGCTATAATCTCCTGAACTGCGTTTTTGAAGATCTTGACGAAACGCAGGAGGACTTCAACAACCAGCTCGAAGAACTTTACGGAAAGGACGGTGAGGACAATGGCTAAGACTATCGTTACGCAGTTCGGTGAATTCCTGAACTATGATAATCTTGTCAGAATCGGTATCATCACAAATTGGGAAGATGCTGAGATTGATGAGGAAAGCGGTACGATTACACCCGATTATGAGATGATCGGCACGGATACCGCAGGCAATCAGATTCCTATGGGTATCTATGCGACACCCGATGAAGCCGAAGCTGCACTCAAAGACCTCCATGACTGGCTGGGTATGGAAGCCTATGCTGTCTATGAGGTCAAGTCCGGCGGTGATGCGTAATGCCGTCGGACTATGAGAACGGTGCGAAGAAAACTATCGATATTTCGATCAAAGCGGAGAAAATGACCGCTGATGTGCTGAAATCGGCATTGCAGGAGTTTATGTCGGGCAAGGCAGAGAAAAAAGGGCGAATGACCTACAAGCAG
>SFMO01000197.1 GCA_004554385.1 Ruminococcus flavefaciens | reverse complement strand
GTAAGAGACTTCATCGCAAGAAATTCGGCGCAGAAGCACTCTAAGACCTCGCTGAAATCTCTGCTTGACACATTCAGATTAGCTCCTTATGGCTTTGTGGAGCTTGATGTGCAGTGGATCGTTGCTAAACTGCTGAAACAGGGCGATATTACGCTGTATATGAATGGTGAGATTGTCAATCTTCTGAACAAAGATGCAAGGGAGATACTCCGCTATCTCACAAGAAAAGAATACTTTGAGAAGCTGATGATTGAGCCGAAAGTCAAGGCAAGGCAGGACCAGATCAAGGCGGCAAAGGGCGTTATCAAGGATTTGTTCGGAGTGAGCTGCCTGAGCGATGATGAAGATGTTATCATGCGTGATTTCAAGCGATATGCCGACAATTTGAAGCGTGAGCTTGAAAGAATTGAGTATAACTACGGTACGCAGCCGAAATATCCGGGCAAAGCTGTCATTGCAAAGGGCAAGAGCCTGTTGACTGAAATTCTGCTGATTCAGTTCCCTGTGGAGTTCTTCAATACTGTCAAGGGAAAAGAGGGCGCTCTGCTTGACTTTGCTGAGGACTATGAGCCTGTCAAAAAGTTCTTTGGCACAAGGGAAAATCCGGGTGAGCAGAAGAAGATCTTTGACGATGTTCTGCGTATTCTCGGCATCTATGAGCGCAGTAAGACCTATATCGTTGACAGAGAGATCGAAGATACTGCCGCTGAAATCAGGAAGATCATCAACAATCCGAACCCCTATAACGAAATTCACAAGCTCCCTCCGCTGCGCGATACATTCATCGCAGCTAATGTGAAGCTCCTCTCGCAGATGGCTGAGCCTGTCAAGGCAGCTATCGCAGATGCGAGACAGCGTGTGTTTGAGGAGCTTAACGGCAAGCTGTGCCACGATAAGCTCACTGACAAGTTTGTACGGCTGTTCCAGGAGCTGAAAGAAAAGGCAGAGCGTTGTAATGATGTGGCAGCTCTAAAAGCGATCACCTCCGAAGCCGATGCTCTCAAGCTCCGCTGCCTGAACGAAATCAATGAAATGGAGATCAAGCTCACGCCTGTTACTCCACCGCCTGTAATTGACGGCGGTGGCAACGGTGATACTCCGCCTGTTGCACCTCCTCCGGCAAAGCCTGTCAAGAAGCGTAAGTCTGTAAGCATCAAGACAATCAATAACGCTACTACTTGGCAGATCGAGACTGAGGACGATGTAAAGAAGTATGTGGCAGAGCTTGAAAAGCGTCTGATCGCAACACTTGAAGATAATACTGTCATTAACATAGAGTTCTAAGGTGAATATAGATGAATAAGACAAAGATCAAAAATTTCTCTATATGGGCAAGACGTAATCTGATCGAAGTTGTCGCATACCGTATGCGTTTTCTCGGTATTGACGAGAACGGTATCAAGCCTCAAATGGAAGGCTCGACAGATAAGCTCAAGCTCTACGATATGGGTACAAGCAAGCCTGCGGAGGTTGCAGGCGAGGATATTGAAAAGCGTGTCAATCTTGCAAACCGTATAAAAGATCACGAAAGGACAAGTGACTACAAGACCGCTTATGAAACTATGGTCGAGGAGATCGCTTATACCTGGTTCAACCGCCTTATCGCTATCCGCTTCATGGAGGTCAATGACTATCTCCCCAGCGGTGTGCGTGTGCTTTCCTCGGAGAGTGGCAAGCGTGAGCCGGATATTGTGACAAAAGCGGTAGAAGTTGCCGAAGATCAGGGCTTTTCTATCACTAAAGAAGAAATATGGAAACTCAAAGAAGAGAATAAACTTGATGAGCTTTTCCGTATTATGTTCATTCAGCAGTGCAAGAAGCTTCATGAGGTTTTGCCTGAGCTGTTTGATAACTCTATTGATGATTATACAGAGCTTCTTCTGCCGATCTCTTTTATTGATGATGATGCGTTTATCCGTCACCTTGTCACCGATATTGATGAAGTGGACTTCAACATCAGCGAACAGGGACAGGTGGAGATTATCGGCTGGCTGTATCAGTATTATAACACTGAGAAAAAAGATGCTGTTTTCGCTGCTATGAGCAACAAAGTAAAGGTGAGCAAGGAAAATATCGCCGCCGCTACTCAGCTCTTTACCCCCGACTGGATCGTACGCTATATGGTGGAAAACTCCCTCGGCAGACTTTGGGTTGACGGTCACGCCGATACTTCTGCCCGTTGCGAATGGAAATACTACCTTGATGAAGCTGAGCAGACACCTGAAGTTCAGGCACAGCTTGCAGAAATCAGAGAGGAAAGAAAACATCTCACTCCCGAACAGATACGCTTTATTGACCCGTGTATGGGAAGTGGTCAT
>SFMO01000026.1 GCA_004554385.1 Ruminococcus flavefaciens | reverse complement strand
TTAGTCTTGTCTTGACTTCCCTTTATTTCTCATAAAGGAATCTCAAGGGTCGTTACTTTTTTCTTCGCATTGTTCAATTTTCAAGATGCTGTTTCGCTTTCCCCACTCTCGTGAGACAGCTTTAATATTATATCACTCTCTTTCAGGTTTGTCAAGTACTTTTTCAAAATTTCTTTAAGAAATTTTTTTCGTACTCACTTCCCTGTCGGACAGTAAATATATTATAACATCACTTCCGTTATTTGTCAACTCGAATTTTGCAAAACAATCCTGCATTTTTTTGTGCGAAATAACGGACATGCCTTCAGCTTATTATTAGATGCAGATAAAAAGCCCGAAAGCGGATACACAAACCGCTTTCGGGCTGTATCTTATCCATGAACAATTATTTGTTGGAGAGTATCTCCTTATAAGTATCAATATACTCCTCAGCAGAAGCCGCCCAGCTGTGATCGCACTCCATAGCTCTCTGAACAAGTTCTTCCCATTCAGATCTGTCGTTATAGTCATTCCATGCGCGTTTTACAGCATCAAGCATATCATTTGCGTTATATGTCTTGAAGGTATATCCGTTGCCGTTTTCGCCGCCGTTATCACGGACAGAATCACGAAGTCCACCTGTTTCACGGACTATCGGTACAGAACCGTATCTCATCGCTATCATCTGTGCAAGTCCGCAGGGCTCACTCTGAGACGGCATAAGGAACATATCCGTACCTGCGTAAATCCTGTGGGACAGCTCGGGAATAAAGCCGATATTAACCGACACTCTTTCGGGATAGCGAGCAGCCATTTCCGTAAAGAAGTCCTCATATATCTTCTCACCGTTTCCGAGTACGGCAAATTTTATGCCGTCATGCACCATTTCCTCGAATACACAGCGAATGAGGTCTATGCCCTTATGTCTTACAAAACGTGTTACTATACCAATAAGCGGCTCGTCACCTTTTGCAAGTCCAAGTTCTTCAAGGAGAGCTTCCTTGCATTTCTGCTTGCCCGAAAGCTTTTTAGCCGAGTAATTTGCTGCGATATACTTATCCTTTTCAGGATCATAAAGCTTTGTGTCGATGCCGTTCATAATGCCGCGAAGCTTATACTGCTTTGTGACAAGTATCCTGTCAAGGCCATGAGCATACCAGGGATCAAGTATCTCCCAGGCATAACTCGGACTGACTGTTGTTATCATATCACAGGTCTCGATAGCGCCCTTCATCATATTAACATAGCCGTCGTACTCGATTAGTCCCGCATTATACATGGGTATGCCCATGAGCTCACTCAGAACTTCCTTTCCGTATTTGCCTTGATATTCTATATTATGAATGGTGTATACCGTCTTTATACCGTCATAGCCCTGCTGATACTTATAATATACATTGTAGTACACAGGGATCAGAGCAGTCTGCCAGTCATTGCAGTTGATTATGTCCGGAGTAAACTTGATATACTTCAGCATTTCAAGCACCGCTCTGTCGAAGAATACAAATCTCTCGCAGTCATCATAGAAACCGTAGAGTCCGTCTCGTGAGAAATAGTACTCATTATCGATGAAATAGTAGGTAATACCGTCCTTTATAGCCATAAATATGCCGCAGTACTGCTTGCGCCACGAAACATCTACCGTAATATTGGTAAGAAATACCATTTTTTCGCGCAGCTCATCACTTATGGATCTGTAGAGTGGTATAACTACTCTGCAATCATGCTTTTTAGACTTAATAGCCCTCGGAAGAGAGCCTACTACGTCTGCAAGTCCGCCTGAGGCTGCATATGGCACAGCCTCACTGGCAGCAAATAAAATTTTCATATCAGATCACCGCCGTCAGATCTTACCGCCTTTTCCAATATACAGCGGATATGTTTCAGAGCCTGTAAGCACCTTATCGTTGCTTATCTCAACATTCTTGTCGGTTATTACCGATGAAATGCTGCAGCTCGTGCCGACCTTTGTGCCCTGGAAAAGAACACAGTCCTTAACAACCGAATCCTTGCCGATCTTTACTCCTCTGAAAAGGATGGAATTGATAACAGTACCCTCGATTATGCATCCGTCAGCGATAAGAGAATCCTTGATATTTGACTCAAGACCATACTTTACAGGTCCGTTGTCACCTATCTTTGTAAGAACAGGCATTCCCTTTGCAAAAAGGGCGTTTCTCTTTTCGGTATTAAGCAGAAGTCTGCTTGCATTGTAGTAGTCCTGTATACTGTCTATCCTTGTGAAGAAGCCGTCGTGCTTATAGCCCATTATCTTGAATTCGTCCTTCTTTCCCTGAAGTATCTCACGGGTAAAGCTGTACTGATTTCTGCTTGCAGCATCGGCAACTATCTTCTTGAGGAAGCCCTTGGTAATAACGCACATTTCCAGCCAGAGATTGCACTCACCTGAGATCTGCGGATCAACAAGAGTGTCCTTGAGCCTGTTATCCTGATCGAATTCAAGAACAGTCGCACAGTTGTCTGTCTCGCAGTTATAATATCCTCTGCTGTAGATGAGAGTTATATCAGCTTCGGTCTCCTTGTGCTTTTTGAGCACAGGGTCAAAGTTTATCATAGTTACCACGTCGCAGTTCGACATGATAACATACTTAGCGTTTGAATGTTCAACATATCTCCAGATATTATTGAGGGCATCAAGTCTGCCCCTGTATATGCTGCTCGTATGGCTGTAAGGCGGAAGGAGATGAAGTCCGCCCTTTTTACGGGCAAGATCCCAGTCACGTCCTGATCCGAGATGATCAAGGAGGGATCCGTAATTTGATTTCGTTATAACTCCGACCTCAGTGATCCCCGAATTTACAAAGCTTGAAAGCGGAAAATCGATAAGGCGGTAACGTCCCCCGAAAGGTATTGAACCCATAGTTCTCTGTTTTGTCAGTTCACTGACATATGAATCATGCATACTTGCAAAGACAAGTCCTAAAACATTATAATTAACACTCATAGTAATATCCCTCCGTCAGATATTTTCGCCGATTATCTGTTTCGGCTCAACGATCTTGTCTTCCGAAACAGTAACGTTATGTCCGACAACAGCAATACCCCAGTCCGATCTGTTATCAACGGATTCAGGACTTGAACCGACACGTGCATGTCTTTCGATGACGCTGTCGCTGCCGACAATGGCATATTCAACAACAGCACCCGATTTTATCACAGTACCGGGCATGATGATACTGTAGTTTACAACAGCGCCCGGCTCAATTGTAACGCCTGAGAAAAGTATTGAGAAATCGACTGTTCCGTCGATGGTGCTTCCCTCAGAGATCATTGAATTCTCTATGCAGGCATTATCGCCTACATACTGCGGCGGATAGTTGTTGTTGCGTGAATATATCTTCCAGTTAGGATCATACAGATCAAGAGGAACATTAGGGTTGAGAAGATCCATATTAGCCTCCCATAGTGAATCGAGAGTTCCAACGTCCTTCCAGTAGCCCTCAAACTCATACGCAAAGAGTCTCTGCTTGTCTCTCAGCATGGATGTGATTATATCCTTGCCGAAGTCCTTTGACCACGGCTCCCCCTTCTCGCGCTTTGCATTTGCCTCGTTCTCGTTTTCGATGAGGTATTTCTTCAGCTTTGCCCAGCTGAATACATATATACCCATTGAAGCAAGAGTAGACTTTGGCTCCTTTGGCTTTTCAACGAAATCTGTGACCTGCTTCTGCTCATCACAGATCATTATGCCGAAGCGTGATGCCTCAGCCTTGGGAACATCGATGACAGAGATAGTACAGTCAGCATTGTTCTCAACGTGGAAATCCACCATTTTTGAGTAGTCCATTTTGTAGATGTGATCGCCGCCGAGAACTACAACGTACTCGGGATCATAGCGCTCGATAAAGCGGATATTCTGGTATATGGCATTAGCAGTACCCTCATACCACGAAGCGCCTGCCTGGGTTTCATATGGTGGGAGCACATGTACTCCGCCGTTCATTTTATCAAGATCCCACGGCTGACCGTTTCCGATGTACTCATTGAGCACAAGAGGCTGGTACTGAGTGAGAACGCCTACTGTATCTATACCTGAGTTTGTGCAGTTTGAGAGAGGGAAATCGATAAGGCGATATTTGCCGCCGTATGGTACTGCGGGCTTTGCAACATTTTTAGTCAGTGCATAAAGTCTGCTGCCCTGACCTCCTGCAAGGAGCATTGCAACGACTCTTTTTTTACTATACATTGTTCTATTCCTCCTGAATATTTATGTGGAATTTATTTTGTCTTTTCAGAGGGCTTTTTCTTAGCCGTTATTTTCTTTTCACCAGCTGAAGCTGTTTTCTTCTGAGCAGTCTTTCTGACTGTCTTTACAACACCCTCGTCCTTCTTCGGCTCTCTCTTTTTCACAGGAGCGAACCTGAGATAAATAACAGACAGAGGAGCAAGGGTCATGGAAATACTGTTGTCGTGGCCGTGCATGGGGATGCTTTCCGACTTGAAGGAAGGCTCCGTCACGCCTGTGCCGCCGAATTCAACAGCGTCTGTATTGAACACCAGCTTGTATTTTCCCTTCTGAGGAACGCCTATCCTGTAATCACGGCGCTCTACGGGAACGAAATTGCAGACAGCGATTATCTCATCGCCGTTGTCATCGATACGTCTGAAGGATATGATGCTCTGCTTGTAGTCATCGTTAGAGATCCAGCTGAAGCCGTTCCATGAATCGTCATTCTGCCAGAGCGGAGGGTTGTCCGTGTAGAATTTATTGAGCTTTTCCGAGAACTTCAGCAGATTCCTGTGCGAATCATAGTCCATGAGGTTCCAGTCAAGCTGTGATTTATAATTCCACTCATTCATCTGACCGAACTCCTGTCCCATAAAGAGGAGCTTCTTGCCGGGATGAGCCATCATATACGCCAGAAAAGCACGGTAGGAAGAGAACTTCTGATCGTACTCACCGGGCATCTTATTTATCATGGAGCACTTTCCGTGTACTACCTCATCGTGGGAGATAGGAAGGACATAGTTCTCCGAGAAAGCATAAAAGAATGAGAATGTGAGCTTATCGTGATTGAAGGCACGATAGATCGGATCAAGGGACATGTAGCTCAGCATATCGTTCATCCAGCCCATATTCCACTTGAAGTTGAAGCCGAGTCCGCCTATATCGGTGGGCTTCGTAACAAGAGGCCATGCCGTGGATTCCTCAGCTATCATAAGAGCATCGGGATGCTTGCTGAACACTGCCTCATTAAGGTGTCTGAGGAACTCTACCGCCTCAAGATTCTCATTGCCGCCATAGATATTTGCAGTCCACTCGCCGTCACGTCTGTCGTAGTCAAGGTACAGCATTGACGCAACTGCATCAACTCTCAGACCGTCGATATGGAACTGATCGAACCAGTAATTGGCACTTGAGATAAGGAAAGAGCAGACCTCTGCCTTGCCGTAATCAAAAACTCTTGTGCCCCATGCCTTATGCTCCTTCTTGCGGTCATCTGTATACTCGTAACAGCATGTGCCGTCGAACTCATACAGACCTGCCTCATCCTTCGGGAAATGAGCAGGAACCCAGTCAAGGATAACTCCTATGCCGGCGTCATGGAACATATCGATCATCTTTCTCATATCATCAGGAGTTCCGTATCTTGATGTCGGTGCAAAATAGCCTGTTACCTGATATCCCCACGAACCATCGTAAGGGTATTCGGTTAGGGGCATGAACTCAACATGAGTATAGGACATTTTTTTGAGATAAGGGATTATCTCCTTGGCAAATGTGATATAATCAAGGAATTTTTCTTCACCGTAGTTCTTCCATGAGCTGAGGTGGACCTCGTAGATATTCACAGGGCTTTTGTAAATACTCTTGTTCTTCTTATCCTCGAACCATTTATCATCGCTCCATTCGAAGCTGCTCTCATAGATCTTTGAAGCAGTTCCGGGGCGTGTCTCAAAATGAGCAGCATACGGATCTGCCTTATTCAGAAATTTGCCGTCAGCTGTTTCTATGGAGAATTTATAAGCATCAAACTGCCTGAGCTTTGAGATCTCAGTCTCCCAGATACCGTCAGAGATAAGAGTCATGGGATTCTTTGTTCTGTCCCATTTGTTGAAATCTCCGATAACAGATACGCTTACAGCATTAGGAGCCCAAACTCTGAAAATGAAAACCTTACCTCTTCCCTTTTTCATAGAGTGAACGCCAAAAAATTTATATGCCTCATAGTTTTTTCCCTGGTAAAAAAGGTACAGCGGAAATTCGTTGGTATTATTGTTGTTATTATTAACAGACATAATTCAGCCTCCTTTGCTATAATACATTTTATCAGAATCAGCAGAAATATTCAAGCTTTTTTATGAATCTTGCTCAAATTTCATACGTTATGCTAATATTACCACAGCTTATTAGTGCAATTTGACATACTCTTTCTTGAATTTTTTTGCAGACTATTGTGAAAATGCACAGCAAATGTCACCTGAACGCCCTTTTAATATTACATTTGAGTTAATATTTTGTTCACAAACTATTTTTCATATCATTATTATGACCTTACTACCTTCACTCCTATGACCGTCACATCATCGGCATGTATATTCGGATTGAACACCTCAGACTTTGAACAGATCTCGTCAACGATGTGCCTGAGATCATCTCCGCCAAGCAGCAGCTCCTTGATAAACCGAAAGGAGCTTTCCGCTATGCCGTCAGAGAACATGATAACAATATCCCCCTCCTCAAATTCACATTGGCGGATAAACACCTCGGAGCTCTCATATATGCCGATGGGAAAGGTGGGAGAGGTTATCTTCAGCACACTTCCGCGATGCCTGATAAGGGTTGCCGCAGCTCCTGATTTTATGACCGTCATACCACATTCGTCAAGGTCTATGCGCACAGAGTCAAGAGTCGCAAAGCTCTCCTCCCCCGATTTAGTCACCATTACAGAATTTATAAGTCTTATTGCAGAGCCGAAGTCTACTCCGCTTGCAACAAGACGGCGGAAGAGCCCGACTACGAGTCTTGATTCGGCAGCCGCCTCTCTGCCTGTTCCCATTCCGTCTGACAGCACGACATATGCTTTCCCTTCTCCGTCGCAGAAAACAGCATGGGTATCACCGTTCTCCTTTGAACCGTCTGCGGATGATGCCGCAGCTGCGACTTCTATGGAATATGCAGGCTTCTCATAAATGCGTATCCTCAGCTCATTGCCTGACCGTACGAATTCAGTGTGTTCAAGAGAAAGATGAAGCTCATCCGCGATAAGGTCACACACCCTTGTACCGCTCTCGGGACAGCATTCCGAAGGAAAGTATATCTCTGCCATAAGGCGGTTCCTGTTATTGTAGCAGGCAATGACGGAACGGGCTGTGATGCCGAATTTTTCCAGCTTTTTCTTTATGCTTCGGCTGATATTTTCAGAGTACCTTACGTCTGCGCGCTCTCCTGCGGAGCGAACCAGCTCCTCTGTTATCTTCAGCTGTTCGTGAAGTATGCTCCTGCTTTCGGAAAAGCGCATTTCTATAAGCTTTGCGGCTGCCTTTTCATGTGAGCTCTTCACAAAAACGTCCAGAAGTTCCTTTTTGTGAAGGCAGTCTGCCAGCTCCGCAGGAAAGCTCTCGGCGGCAAACTCAGTCATTTCAGACAGCTTGTAAAATCCTCGGCAGGTATTTCCCCTGTCCGACTTCCAGCAAAAAGGTCTCCTGTAACACATAGAGCAGACCTTTTCCGAGTTTTCCTCTATCTCCCTTTTTCTGTCGCCGCTTACCGCAAGCATTTTCGAGATACGTTCAGACTCATCACGAAGCTCTCTGACAGTCTTTGAGAGAAACTCCATTCTTGTTGTGATAATATCAGAAAGTGCCATAGTCTCACCGCTGTATGACACTATCCACTTATCCGAAAAATACGGCTCAGATGGTATAAATAAAAGAGCTCCGCAGACAATATCAAAAATACTTCCTACCGTGTCAACGGAAATACCTGTAAGCACAGTCAGTACAATGCTTATGCCTGCAAAGCCTGCCGCAGCAGTCCTCGGCTTCTGTCTGTGGAGAAATCCCGTGAAGAGTCCTGCCGCAGGCAGAAGAACAATATCCATGCCTGTTGCTGAGGAAGCGAGGAAAGCTCCGCAGACCGTGAGTGCTCCGCAGATTACACCTCCTGTCTGCCTGTAGAAATATGCTCCGCCTATGGTGACAGCCGAGCCAACTATTATGCCTGCGTTTACAGCAGGAACATCAATCGAACACAGTGACGAGACAAAAACGATATAGACCGCCGCACAGGAAAAACCGCCTGCTCCCGAAAGGTCTATCACTTTTCTGTTTTTAACGCTCATAATGACATTTGCCGCAGAATACGCCGTAAAACCTGCAACCGCTCCGTAAAATCCGTAAAATGGCAGCTTATACACAAGCTCGCCTATAACAGCCGATACGGCAGTCCCCGACGCCAGTACACTGACAAATGTGTTTATTCCGCACAGCTTCGGATCGTTTTTAGGTTCGAGAAACAGCTTTATCATTACGATCAGTGCAAGTGCAGACAGCTTCACAATATTATGTCCGACTGCGCCGTCAAGTATACTTCGGAGAAGGCTGCCTGTAAAAACTGCCGATGACGGAACAAGTCCCATTGCACCTGCCAGTGAAATATCAGAAAAAGCCGCCACTCCTGCGACCTTTGCATCAGACAGCATAAAGCCTGCTCCAAGGGATAATGCAAAGCCTGCTGATGTTCCGAAATATTTCCATGATATTATTCTTTTTATTCTTATCATTGACATCACCTCACAGAAATATACTATACCATCTGAAAGGCGCGTTATCTGTCAGTATCTGCCGCCGAAAACGTCGATTGACTGATATTTTTGCAGTAAAACAGAAAAAGCTGTGCAATGCACAGCTTTAAGTCTTATTTTCAGTTTTCGCCGCCCTTGATATAAACAGGGATACCGCATGTGACTCTTATCACCGCGTCACTGCTTCGGGCTATGATACATCCGCAGCGTCCCGTGTCCTCACGGCGTTTCCTTTCGGATTTTTCAGATGGAACTATTCCGCAGCCTATCTCGTCAAGAATTATGATAGCATTCCTGTTTTCTTCACAGAGCCTTTCGGTAAACTGTACACAGTCAACGCCCTGAGCAATCAGCCTTGCAATGAACCTGTGATAGCTCTTTATACATTTTGCGCTGAAGGCTTCCTCAAAATCACATGTAGAGCCGTTTGTTATGTCTGATTCGCTGAGACCAAAGTGTCTGTATACAAAGTCGAGCTTTCCCTGATATGCTCCTCCTGTAACCATTATCATCGTACAATACCTCCATAATCTGTTTTAAATCAGTCATTCGTGCATATCACAGAGCCCTTGAGAGCTATTGGTATACCATATACACACTCTATTACATTATCTGAAAACTCAGCCAGTCTTCTGTCTATCCTTCCCATTTCCTTTATGTACTCCATAAGGTCAGGCGAATAGCTTATGCCGTCATTGCCCACTGCATTGGTAACTATTACAAGCTCCGAAGCCTTTGCGGCAATAAGCTGAAGCCCCGATACTATCTTGTCTGCGGCACGGAGTATCTTGCCGTCCACATACATCTCGTTGGCACAGAGCTTTCCTATATATTCCACAAGCACAGCGCTTCCCACGGGTATATCCGCGTATGCTATGTCTCTCGGACAATCCAATGTAATGTATTTTTTCTGAGTGCGCATTTCCATGTTTCTCGCAATTATTTCCTGTGCTTCATCGCCCACAGGATTGCTTGTTGCTATGTAGTACTTAGGGCAGCTCAGCCTGTCTATGAGCTTCTCTGCATATGCGGACTTTCCGCATTTTGTACCGCCAGTCACAAGTGTAATCATATAAACTCAACACCTTTCCGCAAGGTCAGCCCTGTCTTTCAAAATCAATATACACCGGAGCTTCGCACACAGCCGCACTTATATCCTCCGAGCCTGTTTCGCTTATGATGAGCTTTCCGCCGCTGCACATCAAAGCAATGCTCTCACACTGACTATGAGGCTCGGACAACTGCTGAGAAGCTCCTTCAAGCTCCTGAGCAGTAACGGTTTTCAGTGGAATCCCAAGCTCCGAAAAGCACTCCGTCAGCGCCTTGTTTTCATCCTGACCGCTCAGGACAGCTGCCTCACGCACACGCCTGATGTCAATATTCCCGATTATATCGGAAACAGTCTCCTTTATCAGCTCACGGGACGCTCCGCTTTTGCACCTGATACCCAGTACTATGTTCTTAGGCACAAGATTTACTGTTATGTCAAAGGGCTTCTGGGATGCGTCCTTATCGATGCATATACCTGTCCTGCATACACTGAACTCCGTAAACTCCTCGGGCATACCTCCGTGTCTGTAGCTGCTGAAAAAGCCTATCTTATCATCTCCGCGAACAGCAGATGTCAACTCCTTTGCGGCACGTTCGTTATAAATTATCAGGTCATTTGCCGCAGCAAATCTTTCAAGAGAAAATCCCCCTGCCTCATCATCAGATGTGGTGATGACCGCAGTTGAGCCGAGAGCCTCTGCAATTGTCTCAGCGAGATTATTTGCGCCGCCGATATGTCCCGACAGCACAGGTATCACAAATCTGCCGCAGTCGTCCATGACTATGATTGCAGGGTCATCAGGCTTTGAACCAAGGTACGGAGCTGCCGCACGGACTGCTATACCGCAGGCACATACAAAGATGAATGCGTCCGAGCGCTCAAAGAGCCGCCCCACCATACTTCCCATATTCCAGAAAACTGCCGAGTTGTCGTCGGTATGTTTGTGAAAACAATAACGACTTACCCTGTGCTCGGCACTGAGCGCCTCTGCCACACGCAATGAAAGCTGTCTGCCGTTTTCCGTGACAGAAAAAACTGCTATATTCATATGTTTCAGCCTTTCCGAATCATGCTTCAGATATTTTGTCTCAGCTCTGCCGAAAGAGCTATCAGCTGCTCCATGTCGAGCTGCTCGATACGTGCAGCCTCAGGCAGTCCCATGGCTCTGAGAGCCGAATATGCGGTCTCTTTTGGTATCCCCATTACCGACGAGAGAGAGTTTGCAAGGGTCTTGCGGCGCTGTGAGAAGCCTGCCTTTACGACCTTGAAGAAAAAGCGCTCGCTCTCCTCGTCAAGTCTGTGGTCTGTATCAAGGTCTATCCTGATAACTGCGGAATCCACGTTTGGTGCAGGCATAAAGCTGCCCCTTGATACGTCAAAGAGCTTTCTGACCGTGCCGTAGTAATTCACGCCGACAGTGATAGCCCCCGAGTCACGGGTGCCCACCTTTGCACACAGCCGCTGTGCAGCCTCCTTCTGTACCATAACGGTTATGGACTCAATGGGAAGTCTGTTTTCAAGAAGCATCATTATTATGGGAGAAGTGATGTAGTAGGGCAGATTTGCACAGACCGCCACACGCAGCCCGTCAAACTCCTCACGTATAAGCTTGTGAAGGTCGCACTTCATCACGTCCTCATTGATTATCTTAACATTGTCAAATTCCTCAAGTGTCTCTGCAAGTATAGGCAGAAGCCTTGAGTCTATCTCCACCGCAGTGACCTTGTCTGCACGTCTTGCAAGCTCTGCGGTAAGAACTCCTATGCCCGTTCCTATCTCAAGCACACCGAAGCCCTTGCAGGCATTGCCATTTTCAGCTATTTTAGGGCAAATATCAGGATTGATGATAAAGTTCTGACCCAGTCCCTTTGAAAAGCTGAAGCCGTGCCGTCCAAGTATATCCTTTACTGTGCCGATGTTAGTTAAATTCATTCGCTACTCCTTAGACCCTGTGACGTTCTTTCTCTGAAAACTCCTTCTGCTTTGCATCGTTGAGCTTATCCATGGAATTCACAAGGTAATCAGCCGAACGATAGGCTCTCTGAAAATCCATATCCTTGAAGTGTATCTGCAAGTCAACAAATTCGCCATCGATGATTATATCGATACCGCCGATCTGCCGTCCGGCATATTTCTGTCCTGCGTACTTTATGTACTCGTCTATCTCTCGTCTGTCCATTTCTCCGCCAATAACATTGATCTTCATATTAAGCCTCCGTTCAGTTTTTATTTTTTATATATTAACTGCAAACGTTCACTGAACGTCACAGCACATTTTTCCGATTATAGTCTCTGCGCATTTCATGCCGTCAACAGCTGCGGAAACGATGCCGCCTGCATAGCCTGCTCCCTCTCCGCAGGGATAAAGCCCCTTCAGCGACAGGGACTGCATATCCTCGCCCCTGTTTATGCGGACAGGTGAACTGCTCCTGCTTTCGATGCCTGTAAGAACGGTGTCGCCGTCATCAAAGCCCTTTATCTTTTTTCCCATTTCCGTTATTCCCAGACGAAGGGACTCGCACACGAAATCGGGAAGATACTCCTCGGGAGCTGCAAATCTCACATCGGGGCGGTATGATGGCTTTACTCTGCCGAAGCTGCTGCTCACACGTCCCTCCATGAAATCGCGGAGCACAGCCGCTGGAGCGCGGTAATCGCTTCCACCTGCCATAAACGCCTTTTCCTCAAGTTCACGCTGAAAATACATTCCTGCAAGAGGGTGGTCGCTGCCGTAATCCTCAGGTCCTACATTCACAAGAAGGGCGCTGTTGGAGTTCTCGGCATCACGGGCAAAACAGCTCATGCCGTTAACTGCCAGACGTCCCTCCTCGGATGATGCCGCCACAACATATCCACCGGGACACATACAGAAGGTATACAGCGTTCTTCCGTTTGGAAGATGGACCGCAAGCTTGTAATCAGCAGCTTTCAGAGCCTTATGCCCTGCAAAATCGCCGTACATTGCCTTGTCTATATCGGTGCGCAGATGCTCTGCACGGACTCCCACAGAGAAGCTCTTCTGCGAGAGAAGGATATTCTCCTTGTAAAGCAGCTCGAAAACGTCTCTTGCACTGTGACCTGTGGCAAGTATAACACTTTCCGTATTTATAGTTTCCGTTTTTCCGCCGCGGATATATCTGACTGCGGACACAGAACCGTTTTCAGCTTCAAAGCCGCAGAATCTGGCGTTGAATATGACCTCGCCGCCCAGGGATATAACTCTCTCTCTAAGTGCCTTTACTGCACCGCGGAGCTTGTCCGTACCGATATGCGGCTTCGCAAGATAGAGTATCTCATCGGGAGCACCGAATTCCACCAGCTTTTCAAGTATCCAGCCGATACGCCTGTCCTTGATGCCTGTAGTGAGCTTACCATCAGAAAAAGTACCTGCTCCGCCCTCGCCGAACTGCACATTGCACTCGGTATCAAGCTTTCCGCCACTCTGGAATTCCTCCACAGCCTTAACGCGTGAATCCACGTCGCCGCCTCTTTCGAGGACTATGGGCTTTGCACCTGCCATAGCAAGGACCAGTGCCGCAAACATGCCCGCAGGTCCGAATCCCACGATAACAGGACGATACTTCATATCCGAAACTGTTGGTATATTGTATACGGGCTTTTCATATACTGAGGCATTTTTTAGTGTCTTCAGCAGCTTTTCCTCACCGTTTGCTTCAATATCAAGAGATATGAGAAAATGCACATCGCTCTTTTTTCTTGCATCAACTGACTTTTTGGCAAGTCTTACGCTTCTGAGCCGTTCACGTTTTATTTTAAGCTTTTTTTCGCATATAGCTTCAAGGTCTGACAGGTCTGTATCAAGTGATACTCTGATACCGCCAACTCTTATCATTACCGTACTCCTCTCAGGGAATTTCCGCAGCATCTGCCTGCCATTATCCCCGATGACCACGCCCACTGGAGATTGTAGCCGCCGCAGTCGCCGTCAACGTCAAGAATCTCGCCGCAGAGGAATATCCCCCTTGCACCTCTCAGCTGGAGCTGTTCATCTACGCAGTCGCCGCTGATTCCGCCCGAAGTCACCTGTGCTTCCTTCCACGGGGCGCTGCCGAGCACTTCAAAATCGAGGTTCTTTATGAGCTGTGCCACCTTGCGCAGGTCTGCCTCTTTAAGCTCCGCAACCGACTCTGCAAGGGGCTTTCCGAGAGCCCGCTTTGTGATGTAAAAAGCCAGATTACGGACGAAAAGTCCTGTAAGAAGCTCCTCTAAGGTGCATTTGCTGCGCTGATACTGTATAATGCGGAGATAGCCCACAAGCTGCTCCATATCCATATCGGAAGCAAGGTCGAGACGAAGTGTGAGCTTGCCGTCATATTGCGAGATGAGATGAGCCATATTGAAAACACAGATACCCGAAAGGGAGCTCTCCGTGAACTGTATCTCACCAGTTTCCTCCTTGAGTATCTTTCCGCCCGAAAGAGCGGTAACCCTGCCCTTTGCGCGGACTCCCTTCAGCCCTTTGAGAAGCTCGGGGCGCACACGCAGAGGCGCTACAGCAGGGCATATTTTCGTTGTATGGCAGCCGTTGCTGCGAAGAAGTCTTATAACGCTGCCGTCAGTTCCGAACTGAGGAGCTGCATAGCCTCCTGCCGCTACTATGACGCGCTTGCAGGGGTACTTCTCGCCCTTTACAGAGGATATCCTGAAGCAGTCTGGAGTGCTCTCGATAAAGTTTGCTTCAAAGCCGCAGCGCTCCACGATACCAAGCTCCTGAGCGCGGAGACGGAGCGCATTCAGCACAGTTGAGGCACTGTTGCTGCGGGGATAAATCCTGCCTTTTGAGTCAGCGGAGCATACGACCCCTATGCTGCCGAAGAATTCCTTTGCAGTGGGAGTATTGTTGATTATCCGCATGGTGTTATTAACGCTGCCGTGATAGTGCTGAGGGCTCATATCAGTGTTGCTGAGATTGCATCTGCCATTGCCTGTGGCAAGCAGCTTTTTTCCTACCCTGTCAAGCTTTTCGAGGATGACTACCCTTGCCTTAGGCATGACATTTTTAGCCTCGATAGCAGCTGCAAGTCCCGATGCGCCGCCCCCTATAACGGCAATATCTGTGATTCTGCTCATATTTTCACCCCTTTGGTCTTACGTCCATAATAACTACTTCGGGACGGTTGTTGAAACGCACAGGCGCAGGATAAACTCCTATGCCCGATGTAATGAACATCGTTCCGCCCTCATAGTCAAAGAAGCCCTTGTCATATATTTTCTGCTCCTTGTGAAGGAGCTTTGGGAGCCATAGCTTTTTCTCGGAGTAATAAAGCGGACCTCCGCCGAAAGGGATCTGTGCCATTTCTCCGTGAGTATCTCCGCATAATGTCAGGTCAGCACCGAAATCCGCGAACTTTTCATAGTTTGGGATATGTGCAAGGAGAATATTGAAACTGCTTTCGTCCAGTGCAAAAGCAGTATTCAGGTCAAATGTGGGGCTGTAGTACACATTGTCTATTCCCATTATGTGAAGTCTGGTGTCATTGACGTCAATCGTCTCCTCGTCATAGCTGAGAACATGAGTGCCTGCCTTTTTCAGCTCGGAAATATACCTCTCGTCGGTGTCGTGTTCACCTGTAACGCAGTACACGGGAAAGCCTGCGGAAACTAAATCCGCAGCAAGGTCAACAGGCTTCTGTATCAGCTCCCAGTCGCTTTCTCTCGTGTACATATCGCCGAGAATAAATACTATATCGGGAGAAGCGTCCTTAATGGTCTGCGCAATGGTACTGTTCTTTATACCGTGCTTTGTGGCATGCTGGTCACTGATAACTGCGAAGCGGATACTGTTGTTTATCTTTGATGACTGTACCTCCGCTTCCGTAGTCCTCAGCGTGAAATTGTTAAGCCACCATACTCCGAGAAATATCAGTATCCACAGCCATAAACGAGATTTTTTACCTGCTTTTGCGGCAGGAGCTTTTTTCTGCTTGTTTTCAGCCATCAGACCTTATCCTTTACATGTATATCCAGCTGCGGGAAGGGAATCTCTATACCGTTCTCATCAAAAGCAGCCTTTACGGCTTCGGTCATATTATACCTCTCCGTGAGATAGTCGCCGTTGTTCACCCACACCAGCACATCAATGGATACGGAGCTGTTATTATGAGAGCTCATGCGTACTATGGGCTCAGGAGTTTTGAGTATCAGCTTTTCCTCTGCGATTATACCAAGCACAGTCTCCCTCGCCTTGTCAAAATCAGCACTGTAGCTTATATCAAAGCTGAGGTCGATACGTCTTGTAGGAGTTTCCGTGTAATTGACTATCTTAGCCTCAGTGACCTTGCCATTGGGGATAAAGACCGTCTTGTTGTCGAAAGTCACCAGCTTTGTATAGAATATACCTATATCGCGGACTGTTCCCACCGATTCATCAAGCTCGATGATGTCACCTGCAGTGAAGGGCTTGGTGAAAAGAATGATAAATCCGCCGCTGAGATTGGACAAACAGCTCTGAAGCGCAAGGCTTACAGCAAGTCCTGCTGCTCCGAGAATGGTTATGATGGAAGACATCGGCACCTTCAGAACAGACAGTGCCATAATGATAACGGCAATATAAAGGATTATTTTTATAAGTGATACAAGAAAGCTCTTGGCAGCTCCGTTAACATTGGACTTTGATACTGCCTTTCCGACTATCTTGGCAATAAGCTTTGAAATAAGTATGCCGACGACAAGTATAAAAAGAGCTATAACCACGAGTGGAAGTGCCTTGCGGGCATATCCCATAGCGTCGCTGAGGAGTCCCGAGGTCTGTTCCACAGACTCCTGTATACTTCCTATCACTTCATTTGCGGTGTCAGCCGTTGGTTCCTCAGTAAGTAATTCGGTAGCCTCTTCAGTAAGGCTGTATGGCTCTGTCAAGCATTATCAACTCCGGAATGGGGAAAATTCTGAAACAAATTTATTCAGCAGGTATCTCCCCTGAAAATGTTTATTCATAGTATATTATATCATATATAAATTGAAATAGCAAGAAACACAAAAAAAGTTTACAATAATCTCCTCAGCCTTGCACAAAAAATGCACCGACGCCGAAAGCACCGGTGCATTTTATCATTATTCAGTTACTGCATTCTTCTGGAGCTGCATTCTGTTGAATTCCTCAGGGGTAATGAATGTAGGCACCATCTCGTGAAGAGCATTTATAGCCACTTCCTCATCGTTGAGCTGTGATGCGTCACGAAGCTTCTTTAAGCGTGAAGCGAAGTGCTCTTCATCGATGTCTATCTGCTTGCCGATGAAGATAAGCTTGTTGGAGGTCTTTTTGAGTCCCTCCTCATTCATAAGGAGCTCTTCCTTTATCTTTTCACCCGGACGGAGTCCCGTGAATACGATAGGCACATCTTTGTAAGGAACCTTGCCGTACATTCTGATGAGGTTCTCTGCAAGTGTAACTATCTTGACAGGCTGTCCCATATCAAGTACGAATATCTCGCCGCCGTGAGCTATGGCAGCAGCCTCCATAACAAGGCTTACAGCCTCGGGAATGGTCATAAAGTAGCGGATGATGTCCTCATGAGTAACAGTCACAGGCTTGCCCTGCTCTATCTGCTTCTTGAAAAGAGGTATAACGGAGCCGTTTGAGCCGAGTACGTTTCCGAAACGTGTCGTTACGAATTCAGTTCTGCCCTCATGCTGCTGAGAAAGGTACTGAACTATCATCTCGCAGCAGCGCTTTGAAGCGCCCATGGCATTTGTTGGATTTACAGCCTTGTCCGTTGAGATCATAACGAACTTCTTAACGTCATGGAACTGAGCAAGTGACGCAACATTGAAGGTTCCCACCACATTATTCTTGATAGCCTCCATAGGAGAAGCCTCCATAAGAGGAACGTGCTTATGTGCAGCCGCATGGAAAACGATCTCGGGCTTGTACCTCTCGAAGATCTGGTTCATACGGTAATAGTCGCGGACTGAAGCGATAAGCGTAACAAGATCAAGCGCATCGCCGTACTCCATTACGAGCTCCTGCTGTATCTCATAAGCGTTGTTCTCATAGATGTCAACTATGATAACCTTCTTAGGAGAGTACTTTGCGATCTGACGGACAAGCTCTGAGCCGATGCTTCCGCCGCCGCCTGTTACCATACACACCTTGCCGCTGATGAAGTTTCTTATATCCTTGTTGTCAAATTTTATAGGATCACGGCCGAGGAGCTCCTCTACCTTTATATCATGCACCTGTCCCAGAAGTGTAGCCGAATCATCAAGGATAAGAGTGCCGATAAACGGAACTATCTTGAGAGGCAGCTTTGTCTCATTGCAGATATCAATAACAGCCTTGCGCTCGTCAGAAGTAAGTGACGGTATAGCAAGTATAAGCTGCTCTATATCAAGCTCCTTTGCATATTTTACTATTTCATCTTCTCTGCCGACGATCTTTACGCCCTGTACTTCCTTGCCGATCTTTTTAGGATCGTTGTCGATAATGCAGATTGGATCAAACTGCGCAGAATACTTATCATCCGTATAAGGCGACTTCTGTGCATTAAAGATCTCCTTGAGGAGCATTTCACAGGCAGCGCCTCCGCCTATGATCATAGTCCTCTTAGCACACATGCTTAAATTTTTTTCCGAACTCACAATAAACCTCCTAATTCCGACCCATATCGAAAATCAAAAAAGAAATCATTTCTGAAAACCGGTAATATATTTTTTTATTGACGCCAGACACTCATCGACGCTGCCGTTGTTTTCAAACCGTCTGGTGATCCCCGCTTCCGAGAGCTTTTCATCGGAAAAGTCTTCATTATCCGCAAGGAACCTGCGGCAAAGCTCGGCGTATTTCGGCGAGGACTGCTGCTTTTCCCTTTCGACAGCCCTCAGGAACCTTATGTCATCATCCACCTCAATATAGACAGGCACTATCACATCGTCCCCGACACGATCCCTTATTTTCAGGTACGACTGAAGAGTTCCGATGCCTATACGGTCACCGTTCTCCGTGCTAAGGCTGTCTGAAGCGGTATAGTAAGTCCACTTTCCGCATTTTGTGTCATATGTACGCCATTCTATGACCTCACCGCCGTCTCTCATGGCATTGAAGCGATCATCGTCGACAAAATGATACTCAACGCCTTCGTGCTCACTGTCACGTATCGGACGGGTAGTATAGAGAACAATTGGGATAAGCCCTGTTTCTTTGAGGATACGGCTGTAAATGGTATCCTTGCCCGAAGAGCTTTTGCCCATAAGATAAAAAATATGGTTCATAGCATAACTCCCACGATCAAAGTAATCGCAAAAAATCCATACCTGATAATTATATCACAATCAAGTAAAGAAATCAAGTCCACAAATTGCTTATTTGCGCTTTTTCGGGCATTTTTTGCGGAAATAGGCTAAATAGCCGAAATAATTTCGCTAAAAAGGAGGATTATGAGCAAAATGCCGTTTTATAGGGCTAATTTGTAAACTTTCTTTATGTCCGCTTTACAACACAATAAAAAAGTATTAAAGTATATTATGAAAAAATTGCATAAAACGGAGGTTTCAGGCATGAAAAAGAAAAAAAGAACTGCATGCAGGGCTCTCTCTGCCCTTGCTGCGGTGATCGTTGCTGCGGCAGCTGTATGTCCTGCAGGCACACAGTTCGCTACCCTCACAGCGGACGCAGGTCAGCAGCTCGGTCAGACGGATTTTGAAAACGGAGTAGGTCTTCCATGGCACATTGTAGAGTCTGCTCCCGGAGAGATGGACTTCAGCATCGACAATGGCGTGTACACTGTAACTATCGTGAATCCGGGCGGAGCTTCGCGGGGCGGCGAGGATCGCTGGGACTGTCAGTTCAGACACAGAGGACTGAAGATAGTTTCAGGGCATAAGTACAAGGTCTCATATGAGATAACACCGTCCGAAAGCGGCAAGTACTACACAAAGATAGGCAATCTTGACGGCGATGTGGAGATCTGGCACAACATGATGGCTGACGGCGGCCCCGACTTCAACAGCACATGGGACTGCATACAGATAGGCAAGAACGAGACAAAAAAGGTCGATGTCACCTTTACTGCCGACAAGTCACTGGAAGTTGCGGAATGGGCATTCCACCTCGGCGGCGACGGTCAGTACACCAACGGAGACTGCTTCCCTGTCGGCACAGAGATAAAATTCGACAATATGTCCCTCATCGACCTCTCGGGCGACGAAAACGACTATCCCGAGACTGAGCCTTATGAACGCGCAGGCATACTCACAAATCAGGTCTGCTATTTCCCTGACAGGGCAAAGAGAGCCACCCTCCTCAGCGACTCCTCCAAGCCTGTGGACTTCGAGGTAATCAACGAGTCAGGAAAGACCGTGTACGAGGGCAAAAGCACTCCCTTCGGCAAGGATAAGGACTCCGATGACGAGGTGCATGTACTGGACTTCACCGACCTTGACAAGGAGGGTACATACCATATCGAGGCTGAGGACGGATCTGAGAGCAGAGATTTCACAATAGGCGGCTCAGAGGTGTATTCAAGCCTTCTCTACGACTCCCTCAACTACTTCTATCAGAACAGGAGCGGCATTGAGATAGAAAGCGACTTCATCTCATCGGGAGATACGTCGGAGCTTGCCCGTGCGGCAGGTCACCCAAAGGATATGGCTGAGATAGAACAGACATGGGGTTACAGCGGAAGCAGCGGCTCTATAGACGTTACAGGCGGCTGGTATGATGCAGGCGACCACGGAAAATACGTGGTAAACGGCGGCTTCTCACTGTGGCTCATGCAGAATCAGTACGAAACTGCCCTTAAATACGGCTTTGAGGACGTTTATGCCGACGGCACCATGCTCATTCCCGAAAATAACAACGGCACACCTGACCTTCTTGATGAAGCTCGCTGGGAAATGGAATGGATGCTGAAAATGATAGTGGACAGCGGCGAATACAAGAACATGGCTTACCACAAGGCTCACGATGAGAAATGGACAGCTCTCGGTATCGCTCCTGCCGATGACGATATGAAGCGTATCGTGAAACCGCCTACAACTGCGGCTACTCTTAATCTGGCAGCCTGCGGCGCTCAGGCAGCAAGACTCTGGAAGGACATAGACAGCGATTTTGCAGAAGAGTGTCTGGAAGCCGCAAAGAACGCCTTTGCTGCTGCCAAGAAGCACCCCGATATGTACGCTCCCCTTGATGAATCCGTAGGCGGCGGCGCTTACGGCGATACAGACGTTGAAGACGAATTCTGCTGGGCAGCTCTGGAGCTCTTCATCACCACAGGCGACGAGGACTACTACGACGAAGCAGCAGAGAACAAGTTCTTCCTTGATATGCCGCAGTCTCTCGGCGGCGGAGAAAGTGTTGACACCGTGGGGAGCTTCGACTGGGGCAACACAGGCGGTCTGGCAACTCTAAGTGCAGCTCTCAATACCGACAAATTCGACAAGGGCGACGCTGAGATAATACAGGAGGCTATAGTTTCGGCTGCCGACAACTTCATCTCCATTGAAGAAAATCAGGGCTACGGCGTCCCATACGGACAGAGCACACTCAGCTACAACGACAGCGACGAGGGCTATATCTGGGGCTCCAACTCATTCGTTGCAGATAACGCTATCGTTATGGCTTACGCTTATCTCATGACAGATGATGACAGCTACCTTGACGGCGCTATCGGCGGTATGGACTATCTCCTGGGCAGAAATGCAATGGACTACTCCTATGTTACAGGCTACGGCACTCATGCTATAGAGTACCCTCACCACCGCTTCTGGGCAAAACAGATAGACGATGCCTTTCCAAAGGCTCCGAACGGCGTAATGTGCGGCGGTCCCAACTCGGGCATGCAGGACCCGTGGGTACAGGGCTCAGGCTGGAAGAAGGGCGAGATACCGCCTCAGAAGTGCTATCTTGACAATATCGAAGCATGGTCTGTAAACGAGTGTACTATCAACTGGAACGCTTCGCTTGCATGGCTCACTGCATTTACCGCACAGGAGGCTTCCGATGAGGGTATCGTTGTTACACCTCACTCCAACGGCAAAAAATCAGACTCCGATGAAAAGACCACAACGGCAAAGTCAAAAAAGACCAGGACAGAAAAAACTACCGCAAAGACCACCAAAGCTAAGGTCAGCGACGACGATGACGACGAAAAGGATTCGGGCGGACTTCTCAAAGTAGGTCTTATCGCAGGTGCGGCAGTTATCGCACTTATCTCTCTGGAGCTTTTTGTATACAAAATGGCGAAACTGAAAAAGAAACAATAAAAAAATTCAGCCTTCCTGAACTGACCCCAAAAAGTTAGACAAAGATTTAAAAGAAAATTTATGCAAAGCGACAAAGCGACAAAGCTTGGTCGCTTTGTTGCTTTATGCAGCTTTGGCAAGACGGTATTCAACAGGTGACATTCCATCGAGTTTCAGT
>SFMO01000025.1 GCA_004554385.1 Ruminococcus flavefaciens | reverse complement strand
TTCTACCGTGACGGGATCACATCGTTTATTATTGTGTCGAGTGATTCCGACTTTTGGGGACTCATTGAGAGCCTGCCGAAAGCTCATTTCCTTGTTATGTACGAATATGAGAAGTGTGGAACGTCAATCAAAAACGCCCTCACACAGCATGGTATCTATTATTGTGCCATTGACGATTTCTGCTCCGCTGCCACCGAGGACATGAAGCGAGCTGTCCTCTTTGCGGAGCTTGAAAAGCATCTCCCCACCCTCTATGGGGAAAGCCCTCTGGAACTCACACAGAAGATTTATGAAGCCACAAGAGTCACCGCTACCAAGAAGGAAATGGAGAACTTCTGTAATCGGTACGTTAAGACCTTGCGGCTCAAGCTGAACTCCGAGGGAAAGTTTGTGATTGAGATACAGAAATAAAGTAAAAAGGACGGTCATTTTTCTCCATTTGTATGGGAAAAAAGCGGAGGTCTGTTTCCTCCGCCTTTAACTTTGAATCCACTGGGTTCAAAGTTGATTATTCAATTCCCTGATCCTTATCCTTACTCTTAGCCTTATCCTTCGCAGTTCTCGGCTTTTTAGCGAGTCGAGCCGCATCACGCTTCATCTTAGCCCGCTCAAAGTAACAGGTCTTTTCACGCTTAGGAGCGCTCTTCTTTGCTTCAATAGCTGCCTGATTCAGTTCATCGGTTAGGACTTTCAACCTTTCCTCTTTGCTGTCAAGCTCCTCCTGCTGAGGAAACGGCTCTGCTACGATCTTTTGGGCTTCTTCATGGTCAAGCCTGAGTTTTGCAAGGTCAGTTTGAGTACGCTCAATTCTGCCGTCAATGTTGTATAAGGCGGCTTCAAGGCGGTTCAGATTATGGGCAAAAGCTCCTGCTGAAAAGGAGTGGCTTCGACTTGAACCACCTGATATTCACAGTCAGGCACATCAAGTTTCAGCGTATCCGCAGTACGAATATCAGCCACCTGCTTAAACATACTCATCAGTTCGGGCAGACCTGTATAGTTGGCGATACGAGTGCGCTCCTTGAAGCCTGTCACTGACTACTTATGGACTCGTTCTGAGCGATCTTACCGATAGATCGAAAAAGACAGGTAAATGGCTACTCTCCGTGTATTGGAGAGATTGAAAGGACGAGAATACTATGATTGATGAGATTTACAACAGCCGACTGAGTGAAATCAAGACCGTTCACACCTCTGACGAGTGGGAAAAGACAGTTATCATATTTGAGAAGTCGCTGAATGAGGAACAGGAGAGCACCTTCCACAAGCTCTGTGACCTGCAAAGCGAGACTACCGCTGATGAGATGAGAGCTGCGTACAAGGCAGGCTTCAAAGACGGTGTGACACTGATGAAGGAAATCCAGGAATAACTGCATAGATAACAGGGATATGTTCTCCGATTTGAATGGTGAGGGCATATCCTTTAGTTTTTGCCTGTAACAGCAAGCGTTTTTCTGATAAATTCCCCAGTGGAAAATATAGATTTTGTTTTGTAGAGGAAAATATAGATTTTGTTTTGTAGAACGATTGACTATTTGTGCAAATTGTGGTATAATATAAAGATACATAGTATCTCTCGGATACCATACCAAATGAAAGCGAGTTATGACTTATGATAGATAATAAGAAAGAGCAGGAACGTGCTGAGCTGCACCGCACGATATGGGGAATCGCTAACGATCTGCGCGGTAGTGTGGACGGCTGGGACTTCAAGAATTATGTCCTCGTTATGCTGTTTTACCGCTATATCTCGGAAAATCTGACCAACTATATCAATGCAGGAGAGATTGAAGCAGGCACTCCCGATTTCGACTATACAAAGCTCTCGGACGATGATGCGGAGACTGCCCGTGATGATATGGTACAGACCAAGGGCTTCTTTATCCTGCCAAGCCAGCTTTTCTGCAATGTGCTTGCAAAGGCTGATACAGATGAAAACCTCAACGAAACCCTTGAGGGGATCTTCCGTAGCATCGAAAGCTCTGCCCAGGGCTGTGAGAGTGAGGACGATTTCAAGGGACTGTTCGATGATTTCGATGTGAACAGCAACAAGCTCGGTGGTACGGTCGCAAAGCGTAACGAGCGTCTTGTAAAGCTGATGAACGGTGTTGCTTCTATGCAGTTGGGCGATTATCAAGAGAACACCATTGATGCGTTCGGTGATGCTTATGAGTATCTCATGGGTATGTACGCTTCTAATGCAGGCAAGTCCGGCGGTGAGTATTACACTCCGCAAGAGGTGTCGGAGCTTCTCACACGGCTTGCAACAGCAGGAAAAAAAGAGGTCAACAAGGTCTATGATCCTGCCTGTGGTTCAGGTTCACTGTTGCTGAAAGCCGCCAAAATTCTTGGAAAAGACAAGGTGCGTCAAGGCTTTTTCGGGCAGGAAATAAATATCACTACATACAACCTCTGCCGTATCAATATGTTCCTGCACGATATTGATTACGATAAATTCAATATCGCCCACGAAGATACCCTCGTTGAGCCTCAGCATTGGGACGATGAGCCTTTTGAGGTCATTGTATCAAATCCGCCCTACTCGATAAAGTGGGAGGGCGATGCGAATCCGCTGCTGATAAACGATCCTCGTTTCTCGCCTGCGGGTGTGCTTGCTCCGAAGTCTAAGGCTGACCTTGCGTTCATTATGCACTCTTTGTCTTGGCTTGCAAATAACGGTGCCGCTGCTATTGTATGTTTCCCCGGCGTGATGTACCGTGGCGGTGCAGAACAGAAAATACGCAAGTATCTGATCGACAACAACTTTGTTGACTGCATTATCCAGCTCCCCGACAACCTGTTTTACGGCACTTCTATCGCCACCTGCATTATGGTGCTAAAGAAGAACAAGACCGCAAACAGCACTCTTTTCATCGACGCTTCAAAGGAAT
>SFMO01000196.1 GCA_004554385.1 Ruminococcus flavefaciens | reverse complement strand
CGCGTTGCTTCGAATTAAACCACATACTCCACTGCTTGTGCGGGCCCCCGTCAATTCCTTTGAGTTTCAACCTTGCGGCCGTACTCCCCAGGTGGATTACTTATTGTGTTAACTGCGGCACGGAAAGGGTCAGTCCCCCCCACACCTAGTAATCATCGTTTACAGCGTGGACTACCAGGGTATCTAATCCTGTTTGCTCCCCACGCTTTCGAGCCTCAGCGTCAGTTAAAGCCCAGTAAGCCGCCTTCGCCACTGATGTTCCTCCTGATATCTACGCATTTCACCGCTACACCAGGAATTCCGCTTACCTCTACTTCACTCAAGAACCGCAGTTTCAAATGCAGCCCATGGGTTGAGCCCATGTATTTCACATCTGACTTGCGATCCCGCCTACGCTCCCTTTACACCCAGTAATTCCGGATAACGCTCGCCACCTACGTATTACCGCGGCTGCTGGCACGTAGTTAGCCGTGACTTCTTCTGCAGGTACCGTCACTTTCTTCTTCCCTGCTGAAAGAGGTTTACAATCCGAAAACCTTCTTCCCTCACGCGGCATCGCTGCATCAGGCTTGCGCCCATTGTGCAATATTCCCCACTGCTGCCTCCCGTAGGAGTCTGGGCCGTGTCTCAGTCCCAATGTGGCCGTTCAACCTCTCAGTCCGGCTACTGATCGTCGCCATGGTGAGCCGTTACCTCACCATCTAGCTAATCAGACGCGAGCCCATCTCAGAGTGATAAATCTTTGATAATAGTATCATGCGGTACCATTATGTTATGAGGTATTACCATCCGTTTCCAGAAGCTATCCCTCTCTCTAAGGTAGGTTGCTCACGTGTTACTCACCCGTCCGCCACTAAGTTATTCTAAGTAAACTCAAAATAACTCCGTTCGACTTGCATGTGTTAAGCGTGCCGCCAGCGTTCGTCCTGAGCCAGGATCAAACTCTTTATTAAAGTTGTATATATCAGATGCTCTTGCATCTAAAATATCTTATCCTGCTTCATAACGCTTGCGTTATTACTTTCGTGTTTTTTAGTCTTGTCTTGACTTCCCTTTATTTCTCATAAAGGAATCTCAAGGGTCGTTACTTTTTTCTTCGCATTGTTCAATTTTCAAGATGCTGTTTCGCTTCCCTCACTCTCGTGAGACAGCTTTAATATCATATCACTTTTCTTCTCTCTTGTCAAGAGGTTTTTTGAATTTTTTTCAAAAAACTTTTTCGTGATATTTCCCTGTCTTCCTCTAAGTCTTGCGCGCTGTTCCACCAGTCTTATCGCTCGCCTTCTCGTCCGACAGCTTTTATATTATAACATTCTTTTTCGCCTTTGTCAACTAAAAGAATGACCGTTGATTTCCTGATTTATTAGTTATCTTTGACAATGTATGTTATTTCATATAGGCATATATGAATCTGCCTGCAAACACCACCGCCATCGCAACAAGTGCAGCTGCTATGGTTATGTGCTTGGTTACGTCCTCCTCGAACTTGAACTTTTTAGGGTTCTTCGGGTCGCAGAGTATCAGATGTGTCGAGCCTACTTTAAGGGGCTGAGTATAGCCCGCCTTGTCACGTTCCTCATAGGTCTTGCCGCTTATATCATACTTCATTGTGTGGACATAGTTGTCTGCATGTCTGCCGACTAATATGATATTATCAAGCAAAAAGCCCTTTCGCCTCGTCACGGCATCCACCTCTGTGACCTCAGCCTTCGCTGTCACGCCGAACTTCTTATAATATAGAAGTCTCGCCAGATAAACTCCCCCCGCAAGTGCTATTACAATGCCTATGCAGGCAAGAATGATATTTCCCATATTTCACCTCATGTTGATCTCTCAGAATATACTGCTCGACTCCACATAGCCCCCTGCCTTTTCAGGGCAGAGATTCTCGGCATACCTGTATATCTGCAAAATATTCAGCTTGTGGACTCCGCCCTCCATACACTTCAGTATCTCCTCGCGTCCGATACTTGTGTTGAGCTTGTAATAGTCCTCCACGTCGTTTTCACTGTAATAGAATTTTATATCAAATGTATATCTCGGTCCGCCTCTTGCGAGGTGAGATTCTATAGAATAGGAGAACCTGTCTATCTTTTCAAGGTCTATATCCCATTTATAGAAGAAATACCTGCATTTTATAATGCTTCCGTTTCCGAATTCCACTATCGTGCCCTTTCTGCACATGATACAGTACGCGGCAAGTCCAATAAGGATCCCGATATACAGTCCTATTTCACCGAAAAAATGCACCTCTGCACAGATGATAACCACCAGTATCAGAACCGATATTTTTATTGCAAAGGGCGGCGTATATGTTACCTTTAGCTTTTTCATAAGTATCCCCCGTTTTTTCCATGCAAAAGCGAACAGCTCCGACCTGTTCTTTATAATGCAATGATAGCATTTTTGCGCCCTTTTGTCAATAAAAAGCGGACAGTTTATACTGCCCGCCTGAATTCAATATGTACTAAAAGTCAAGGAACACAAAGTTTCCCTGTCCAAAATGTGCTGTAAGTGATCTTGCAAGCAGCATTGTAATAACGGTCAAGCCGCTTACTTAGCCATAAGCTTTACCATAACAGCCTTCTGAGCGTGGAGACGGTTCTCGGCTTCCTCGAATATCTCATTTGCATGAGCCTCGAATACCTTCTCTGTGATCTCCTCCTCACGGTGTGCAGGGAGACAGTGAAGCACCATAGCTCCGTCGTTTGCCTGTGCCATGAGCTCGTCGTTGATCTGATAGCCTGCGAAAGCCTTTCTGCGCTTTTCAGCCTCGCCTTCCTGTCCCATGGAAGCCCATACGTCTGTGATGAGGACGTCTGCGCCCTTTGCAGCCTGCACAGGAGAATTTGTCATATCGAACTTGTCGCCGTACTGTGCAGCAAAGTCAAGTATCTCCTTAGGCGGCTGATAGTCGTCGGGGCAAGCGATAGAAACTTTCATGCCCACTTTAAGGCAGCCTACGATAAGGGAATTTGCCATGTTGTTTCCGTCACCGATGAAGCACATCTTAAGTCCGTCAAAGCTGCCCTTGAACTCACGGATAGTCATGAGATCTGCAAGGACCTGACAAGGGTGACAGAAGTCTGTAAGGCCGTTGATTATCGGGATAGAGCCATACTTGGCAAGATCCTCTACTTCCTTCTGCTCGAAAGTACGGATCATAATGCCGTCGAGGTAGCGTGAGAGAACCCTTGCAGTATCCTGTACAGGCTCTCCACGTCCGATCTGGAGATCGTTTGAGGAGAGGAACAGCGGATAGCCGCCCAGCTGATACATACCTGTCTCAAAGGATACTCTTGTACGTGTAGAAGCCTTCTGGAATATCATTCCGAGAGTCTTTCCCTTGAGATGTGGGTGCGGAATGCCGTGCTTGAGCTCATACTTGAGCTGGTCAGCAAGGTTGAGTATCTCGATTATCTCATCAGTGCTCAGATCGAGCATCTTTAATAAATGTTTCATATTCTTTGTCCTTTCTTACCGTAAAAATCATCTGTTCATCTCTGTGAACGCCTTGTCTATGGCAACTGCAAAAAGCGGTATATAATCGTCAAAGGCTGTATTTTCGATATTTATAATGAAGTGCATATCTCCGTTCACACCAACAAGGCTCTGGATATGTCCGACGTTATTGCCGTCAAGGATAATATCAAACTCTTTTCTGTCCTTGCTGGTTATTTCAAAATGCATGGTCTTATGTCTTACTTTTATTGTTGGATCAAGGAACATAGACGTACATTCCATTGTCATAAATACATTATCATTGAGGATTATAGTGAAGCTCGGTCTTTTTGCATCGCCTGTCTGAACAAGAGTATAGAGGTTATAATTGCTTGCATCCATGAGATTATAGCGCGAACTGAAGCCTTTTTTCTTAACTGTATAGAGAAGGCGTTCATTCTTGTCAAGCACTGTATACTTCGCGCCTTTGCCGATTACTTTTAGCTCCATGATCATTCCTCCAGTATCTCTATCAGAATTTTCAATCCGTCCTTTAACTCGTCATAAGATATCGTCAGTGGTGGGAGAAGTCTTACCTTTTCCTTTGCGGTCAGAATGAGGAGACCCTTATCCAGTGCCTTCTGTGCCACATCGTGAGCATCCTTGCTCTTGAGCTTTATGCCTACCATAAGACCGAGTCCTGTTACAGCCTCTACCTCGCTGCACTTTTCAAGCTCTGTCCTGATAAGCTCGCTCTTTTTGCACACATCTTCGAGGAAGCCCTCGCTCTCTATCCTGTCAAGCACTGCAAGACCGCCTGCACAGGCGATAGGGTTGCCGCCGAAGGTAGAGCCGTGTGTACCTGCTGTAAGAACTCCGCTGCATTTTTCGTTGACGAGACAAGCTCCCATAGGGATACCGCCTGCGATGCCCTTTGCCAGAGTAGTAATATCAGCCTTTTTGCCGAAATGGTCTCCTGCAAGGAATTTTCCTGTACGTCCGACGCCTGTCTGTATCTCATCGGCAATAACAAGTATATCCTTCGGAGTGCAAAGCTCATACACCGCGTCCACGAATTCCTTATCCAGCTTATTGACGCCGCCCTCGCCCTGAACGTATTCGAGCATTACCGCACATACTGTCTTGTCCTCAAGCTTGGCTTTGAGGTCGTTTATATCGTTTGCGGCAACATTCACGAAACCTTCTACGAACGGAAAGAAGTAGTTATGGAACACATCCTGACCTGTAGCGGAAAGAGTAGCGATAGTTCTGCCGTGGAAGGAATTCACAAGGGTTATGATAGTATGTCTGCCCTTGCCGTATTTATCGAAGCTGTACTTCCTTGCCACCTTGATAGCACACTCGTTTGCCTCGGCGCCGCTGTTGCAGAAGAACACTGACTTATAGCCTGATATATTGCAGAGCCTGTCAGCGAAATCCGCCTGTACCTTTGTGTAGTAGTAATTGGAGCTGTGCTGGAGAGTTCTTACCTGAGCGCATACAGCGTCAGCCCATTTATCGTCGCAGTAGCCGAGGGAATTGGTACCGATACCGCTTCCGAGGTCGATGTATTCCCTGCCGTTTTCGTCCTTACAGCGTCTGCCGCTTCCCTGCTCCATAACGAGGGGATAGCGTCCGTAGGACTGCATAACGTGGGAATTGAATTTATCTATAGTATTCATAAAAGTCCTCCTTTGGGGCAGACTACCTTGGACTTTCTGAATTATTCAGACACACTATTATTATAGCGCTGAAAGGTAGTCACAATCAATCAATCAAAAATTATAATAAGTAAATTTTTTGTATACAAGTAAATTATTTTACATGCAGCCGTAATTATACAAACTGTGTACCGATTCCTTCGTTGGAAAGTATCTCAATGAGGATAGAGTGGGGTACTCTTCCGTCAATGATAACAGTCTTGCTCACGCCGCGTCTGACAGCTTCTACACAGCAGTCTATCTTGGGTATCATGCCTCCTGAGATAATGCCCTGCATCTTCAGGAACGGCACTTCGCTGACATTTACCTCAGGTATGAGTGTGGACGGGTCGTCCTTGTCGCGGAGAAGTCCTGCTATATCTGTCATAAGGATAAGGTTTTCTGCGCCGAGCTCAGCAGCTATCCTTGCAGCAGCTGTATCAGCGTTGATATTGTAGGTATTGCCCTCCTCATCGGTGGCAACTGTAGCTATAACAGGGATATTGCCGTTTGCGAGGGCATCTGTGATAGGCTTGGTGTTTACCTTTGTTATCTCGCCTACCCAGCCCAGGTCCTGACCATCATCGGTCTTTTTCTTTTCAGCCATGAGCATTTCGCCGTCGATACCGCAAAGTCCGACTGCGCTGCCCTTGTGCTGAGCAAGAAGCTGTACAAGCTCCTTGTTGACCTTGCCCGAAAGCACCATTTTCACTACGTCAACAGTTGCGTCATCAGTGTAGCGCAGACCGTTCACGAAGCGGCTCTCGATATTGAGCTTCTTGAGCATATCGCTTATCTCGGGACCGCCGCCGTGTACCAGAACTACCTTTACGCCTACCAGCGAAAGAAGAACGATATCTGTCATAACAGCGTCCTTGAGTTCCTTGTTGGTCATAGCGTTTCCGCCGTACTTGATAACAAGTATCTTGTTATTGTACTTCTGGATATAAGGCAGGGCATCGATAAGCACCTGCGACTTGTCGTTGTTTGAGATCTTTTCCATCTTTCTTTACTTCCTTTTAATCATTCATATTATCCGGATTTTCGGATATTCTTTTTTCTATAGCTTTATCAATTATATATTTTACCCTAAACGGCTCCTTTACCTTTGGGAAGGTAAATATCGCCAATACCGACTGACCGTCTACTTTACCTGCTTTTACAGTAACACTCCCTGTGTCTCCACTGACTACGGTGGCTTTCACATCAAAAATATCCCTGAGATCTATCTGCTTTAAGATTTGATACCCGTATATAAGGACTCTCCTGTCGGTCACAGCATAGTTTATTTCCTTCGGAGCAGTATCAATCCCCCACGCAAAAGTTGCTGTTGCTCCTATTGCTGGAACGATAACATCCAATATTCCACTCAGAATTATCAATAAAAAACCAAGAGCAATCAATATAATGTTGCCAGATATAAACAGTATAACAGCTCCTATAAAAGGTGCAATCTTAACAATCCTGTTCAGGATAGATAGTCCTTCTCCCACTTTTTCATATTTGGGATCTTCAAAAGGTGATACAGGATCACCCTTTCCTCCGCCTATGACACACAGTATCTGCTCGTTTTTAAGAAGGAAAGGTCTGAACAACTCTTCAAGGAAATCGGTCGAAGTGGTTTCTTTTATTATCTCCTGTTTTTCCTCTTCGGTCAATATCCTGCTGTTTTCATTTTCATCAAAGTAATTCTCGGCACCGATATATTCCCATTCATCTTCCTTTTTCTTTCCAAACATTCAGATCACCTGCCCTGAGTTCCATGTTGGTCATAGCGTTTCCGCCGTACTTGATAACAAGTATCTTGTTATTGTACTTCTGGATATAAGGCAGGGCATCGATAAGCACCTGCGATTTATCGTTGTTTGAGATCTTTTCCATCTTTCTTTACTTCCTTTTTAATCATTTATATCAGTCAACAGACATTGCCCAAAATTATCTTTTTTGAATATGCAATATATGTACTGTTTACAAACATATCATATCTGCCTGTAAAAACACATACTACTTTCTTTGTACACGCATTACAGCAGCATCGATCGCTTCCTTTGCTACCTTCGGATCTTTTACCAATATAAGAGAATAAAAGAGCGGCGGTTCGATTCTATGGTAATCTTCTCCGTTATAAATTGATTCAGTATGTATATAATTAGGATCAGAAAACGGATATTCAAAAAGATGCAAAGTAATTCTTCCTATTCCAGGGCTTGTTTCTCTGCACTCTGTGCTTTTGATATTTGTAAGCTCGAATTGTCTGAAATATTCATTAATGAGAACCAGCACTCTTCTGTCAGTCACTGCCATGAACTCATCATTTTGACAACTCACAGATGCCTCAAATAAAGTATTAAAAAGCAAGAGCATTATACCTGCGCAGGTCGATATAACAAAAAATATCGAAAAAGCTGTCAATATGATAGTTGATGTCAATATGATTCCTACTGCAATTATTAATCGTGACTTACGGACGTGCTTTTTTAAAATTTCTTTATTACCGCTTCGACCGCCTGCCCAGATTATCTTTTCTTCTTCTTTTAAATATTCTCCGATCACTTTCCTTGCTTTAATACTTTCATCTTTGAATTCAGATGATATCTTATCATTATATGAATCATATTCATTATCTTTCTCGCCGAACATCTCCCTCACCTGCCTTATCGTATATGCTATATCAATTTCTGCGGTTGTTTGCCATTGCTCCGTGAACGGCGTCCTGTAGTATCCTTTTAACTCTCTGAGGATCAGTTATTCCCGTTATGCCCGATCTGTACTGACCATTCTGCATAACCTGACCTGCACGGACGGGACGCTTGGTGGAATAATTGATATAGCCCTTATTATTGCCGTTTACAACGGCGTTTATATTGTATATTTCAGCAAGAGGGATAAATGCAGTGCTGTTGTTTCTGATATTTATTACCCTCATATCGGTTATGGCATTTACTCCTGTCTGAAAGCCGCCTGCTGCAGCAACAACTGTCAGGATAAACATAATAAATCCAATAAAGAACAACGGGCATGCAACGATACCTACAAGCATTAGCAGAACAGAAATAATTATCAGCACCGCATTGCGCTTTTTATCCTTTTTTCGCTCCTGAGGGGGCTTCGGCGACAGCTTGTCGTATCCTCCCACCCACAGCAAATGCTCATTTGGTGCGAGATATGGCTGAAAGCGACTTTCAAGTGAAGCATAGCTGTCATATGAAAGCTGTTCGGAGTCCGCGTCATTGTAGGTCTGTTCGTGACTGTGGTCACATTCCGCAACAGTATTTATGTTGCTGTAGGACTGCTCATGGCTGTGGCCGCACTCCCTGCGGTATTCCTTTTTGGGAGCAATATAATCGTCGTCGTACTTAGCGGCGTACCTTTCATTATATTCGTCGTAGTCCTCTTCTTTTCTTCTTCCGAACATTTTCTCACCTGCCTTTATACTTATTCCATGATCTTATTCATGGGATTCCTGCATTCTATATTTGTATATTGCCTCATCAAGTATAGCTTTTACCCGCAAAGGAGAATAAACATTAGGTATTATGAAGTTATGCTGCGTGTCACGAGGATCATACCTGTACATTGTCAGTACAAGTTTTCCTGTATTTTCGCTTGTCATCATGATATTTGTATTTACTACGCTGTCATAACGGTATTCCTGCCATACATCCTCAGTAAGAATAATCACCCTTCTGTCCGTCAGAGCATAAACAGGTCTTTTGCTGCCTGTGAGAGTCATTATAAAACCTATCAGTGCCCCAATAGCACCAATCGGTATCATGACAATTGAACCAAACAATAAAAGCAGGTTCACGTTCTCCGTAATAAGCGGAATTATAAAGCTGCTGAAGAAGCCCACCATCCCCAGGATAAGCACTGCTCCGCCTACTATCTTCACTTTTTTGCCGACTGCGGATTCAGGATCTTTGTCATCTTTTGCCCTGCCGTTACCTATAACGCAAAGCAGCGGCTCATCATCATCAAGATGAGGTCTGAACCTATCCTTCAGATACAGCATATAATTCTTCGACTGATTTTCGACTTCAGTAATCGGCTTTCCATATTCGTATTCATCGAAATATGCTTCAATATAATCCCATTCTTCTTTTTTCTTTCCGAACATTTTCTCACCTGCCTTTGAGCTCTGTATCCCGCCTTATAATCTTATGAACGATAATCTCCGTTTATCTTGACGTAATCATAGGTAAGGTCGCAGCCCCATGCAATGGCTCTGCCCTTGCCGTCACCGAGGGATACCAGTATCTTTATCTCCTCTTCCTTAAGGATACGTGCTGCAAGCTCCTCTGAGAACTCGATAACGCAGCCCTTTTTGCCCAGCTGAACAACTCCGCTGTCAGAAGCCATTTCGATATCCACCTTTGAGATGTCGAAATCAGCGTCGGAATAGCCGATAGCGCAGAATATTCTGCCTGCGTTGGCGTCCTCGCCGAATATCATAGCCTTGATAAGGCTTGAGCCGATAATAGACTTTGCTACCTTTTCAGCAACAGCGTCAGTCTCGGCACCTCTTACTGCGCACTCGATAAGCTTTGTAGCACCCTCGCCGTCACGTGCCATCATACGTGCAAGGTTCATCATTATTGCGTAGAGAGCATGTCTGAACTTCTCGAAATCTCCGTCCTCGTTGGTGACAGGCTTGTTGCCTGCATCGCCAGAAGCCATGATGCAGACCATATCGTTTGTGGAGGTATCACCGTCAACGCTTGCTCTGTTGAGAGTTACCTTAACGATGTCACTGAGGGCGCGCTGTATCATCTCAGATGAGATAGCAGCGTCTGTGGTAAGGAATGTAAGTGTTGTAGCCATATTCGGGTGTATCATGCCGCTTCCCTTGAGCATTCCGCCCATGGTGCAGGTCTTTCCGCCCATCTCAAACTGTACGGCTATTTCCTTCTCGGCGGTATCAGTGGTCATAATAGCCTCAAGAGCGCGCTTGTTTCCGTCATATGTAAGTCCCTCTGCGAGACCGTCCATAGCGTTTGCAATAGGCTCGATAGGAAGTACCTGTCCGATAACGCCTGTAGAAGCTACGATAACGTCGTTCTCGTCGATTCCGAGAGACTTTGCAGCCAGCTGACACATCTTTACAGCCTTCTCAACACCGTCGGGGTTGCAGGTATTGGCGTTTACTGAGTTTACGATAACAGCTCTTGCCTTACCGTCGCGGATATGCTCCTTTGTAACGAGTATAGGAGCGCCCTTTACCTTATTTGTTGTATATACCGCAGCAGCCTCGCACATCTTATCGGCAACGATAAGAGCAAGGTCATTTTTCTTCTTGGCAGCAGGAACGACATTGGTCTCTGCTCCGTCTCCGAGAGGCTTATGAGCCAGACCGCACTGAACTCCGTTAGCCCTGAATCCCTTGGCAGCGCACACGCCGCCCTCTACGAATGATATTCCTTTTACTTCAACTAGTTTCATTGTTATCCTCCTTGATCTTCTGAGCAAATCTTGCAATGATGTCCATATATTCATTCTTTTCCTCTTCAGAGCCCCAGTTATGTGCCTTAGCCATAAGACCGGCCTTTTCGAGCATAGGTCTCATCTGGGCGTAGAAGAGCTTAAGATATTTTTCTTTGCCTGCATAAAGGTTGAACATAAGCTGCCCCTCAAACATCTCGCCGATAAAAGGATCGTCGTTGAGTATCTCTATGGCTCTCTTTATAGCCACACGGGAGCATATCTTCTGACGAAGCATACGGCTGACATCCGAAACTGTAAGCTGATCCTTTGTTTTTGCCATGATGGTATTGAACCATTCATCAACAGTATAATCGATTCCGTCATCTTCTATAAGGTCATATTCATATATCTCTTTAAGTGTCCTGCTCATATCATTTCACCCCTTAAAATTGAAACAAAAGCATTTCCGGCTCAGACAAGCCCTGTGGTCTCGTCTATGCCCATCATTATATTAAGGCACTGTACTGCTGCTCCGCTTGCGCCCTTTCCGAGATTGTCAAGGCGTGAGCAGAGGAGTATCTGTTCATCGTTTCCGAAAACGAATACCTGCATTTTATTCTGACCGCTGAGAGTATTTGAAGCAAGGAAGAATGTCTTCTGCTCGTCTGCGGACATAAGAGGCATTACCTCTATCATGTTTGCACCTGCATAGTGCTTTTCATACATTTCGTGTACCTGCTTTGCTGTTACCTTATTGCCGAGAGTCCTGGTCTGAAGCGGTACACTTACTACCATGCCGCTGAAGTAATCGCAGACCATGGGGTTGAACATAGGAGTATATTCAAGTCCCGAAACAGCCTTCATCTCGGGCAGGTGCTTGTGCTGCTGAGAGAGTGCGTACTGACGAGGGCTGTTGAACTCAAAGGGCTTATCATCGCCCTCATATACTGCAATAGCCTTCTTGCCTGCTCCGCTGTAGCCTGATGTAGCGTATGCGAAAACAGGATAATCAGCAGGTATGATACCATTGTTTACCAGCGGATAAACTATTGAAGCAAAGCCGCTTGCGTAACAGCCCGGAACGGCTACTCTGTTTGAGGTCTCTATCTTTTTCCTGTGCTCGGGAGAGAGCTCGGGGAAACCGTAAGCCCAGTCAGGATTTGTACGGTGAGCTGTAGAAGCGTCGATGATACGAACGTGGTCATTGTCCTTGTCAATAAAGGAAACAGCCTCAATAGAAGCGGCATCGGGCAGGCAGAGGAATACATAGTCTGCACTGTTTATAAGACGAGCTCGTTCAGCGGGATCCTTTCTCAGCTCCTCACTGATCTTCATGATCTCAATGTCGTTTCTGTCCTTGAAACGCTCCTGTATTTTAAGGCCTGTAGTACCTTCCTGACCGTCTATATATACTTTAACTGACATAATATTTCCTCCGTTTTTTGAAGTTTACGGGCGGATAATATCCGCCGCTGCAAAATTCTTTGCACTTAGTCCCTATAACGGGACGTCGAGGACGCCGTCCCCTACAATCTCTTAACTCTTAGTTCTTAGCTCTAAGCTCTTAGTTCTTTTTTCTCTTGTTGACCTTGCGCTCATACTTTGCACGTCTTGGGTCTTCCAGCTCCGAATCGTCCTCTATCATAGAGTGCCATACGCTTATTACCAGTGTTACAATGACTATCAGCGCGAACCAGAATATATGCGCACTTGGGACAACAGCTACCCACAGCCCCATTACGAGCTCGCCTAAGCCCCATATAACTCCCATAAGGATAGTAAGTCCTATGGTAAAGGTCACGTCCTTTTTCTTCATATCAGAGACCCAGTGCCTTTTCTGCAAGAGCTATCTGCTCCTTTACAGCGTCAGGTGACGGACCGCCCTCGGACTTTCTCTCACGTACGCAGGTATCAAGGCTGATAGCCTCATATACGTCCTCTGTGAAAAGGTCTGTCATTGCCTTATAATCTGCAATAGGAAGAGTTTCAAGAGTAAGCCCCTTCTGTATGCACTGAGCAACGAGGGTGCCTGTTATCTTGTATGCATCACGGAAAGGCATACCCTTCTTAACGAGGTAGTCTGCGCAGTCCGTAGCGTTTATGAAGCCTCTTGCAGCAGCGTTTCTCATGTTGTCCTTAAGAACACGCATTGTAGCAAGCATAGGTGTAAAGGTCTTCACGCAGAGCTTTACGTTGTCAACTGCGTCGAAGATAGCCTCCTTGTCCTCCTGCATATCCTTGTTATATGCAAGGGGGAGTCCCTTCATCATAGTGAGAAGGGTCATAAGGTCACCGTTTACTCTTCCTGTCTTTCCTCGGATAAGCTCTGTAACATCGGGGTTCTTCTTCTGTGGCATGATAGAAGAGCCTGTAGCAAAGGCATCATCAAGCTCCACAAACTTGAACTCCCACGAACACCAGAGGATTATTTCCTCGGAAAATCTTGAAAGATGAGTCATAAGCAGTGACAGAGCGCAGCCAAGCTCAACGCAGTAGTCTCTGTCGGAAACTCCGTCAAGGCTGTTGGGCATAGGTGCTGTAAAGCCGAGAAGGTCGGAGGTCTGCTTACGGTTTGTCTTATATGTTGTACCTGCAAGAGCGCCGCTTCCCAGAGGGCAGTAGTTCATTCTCTTTGCGGTATCCTGCAATCTTTCCATATCACGGAGAAGCATCCACACATATGCCATAAGGTGATGTGCAAGGGTTATGGGCTGTGCTCTCTGCAAGTGAGTATATCCCGGCATAATGGTCTCGGTATGCTCCTTTGCCATTTTAACCAGAGTAACAGCAAGCTCCTTGACCATAGCATATATCTCGTCTATCTCGTCGCGGAGGTAAAGTCTCAGGTCAACAGCCACCTGGTCGTTTCTTGAACGGGAGGTATGAAGTCTCTTTCCGACGTCGCCGAGGCGCTTTGTGAGCTCAGCCTCAACGAACATATGGATATCCTCAGCATTGGGGTCAAGCTCCAGCTTGCCGCTGTCGATGTCAGCGAGTATGCCCTTTAATCCTGCGATTATTTCAAGGCTGTCCTCCTTGGTGATAATGCCGCAGTCTCCCAGCATAGTAGCGTGGGCGATACTGCCCTTTATATCGTGGCGGTACATACGACCGTCAAAGGCAATGGAAGAGTTGAAGGCATTTACGCCCTCGTCTACCTGCTTGGAAAATCTTCCTGCCCACATCATATCTGCCATAGTTTACTTCTCCTTAATGTTTGATAAACCCATTGCAGGGAACGCCGCCCCGCAAGTTAATAATGCTTCTTATTTCTGATATTCTGATACTCTTCAAAGACTTCAAGGCATTCCTCACGTTCAAGCTCCTCCGAGAATTTCTCCTCGGATTCGTAAAACACCTTGTCGCGGAAGCCGATCTTATCGGTATCGGATATATTACAGCCGTAGTACACCTTTCTTATATTCGCCCACAGGATAGCTCCGCGGCACATGGGACACGGCTCTGCGGTGGTGTACAGCTCACAGCTCGTAAGATCGTGAGTCCCCAGCTTTTTGCAGGCATCACGTATTGCCATCATTTCGCCGTGGCAGGTAGGATCGTTCTGTTTTATGACCTCATTGTGACCTCTACCCACTATCTCGCCGTTTCTGACTATGACACAGCCGAAAGGTCCGCCGTGATGTGCGTTTATTCCTTCTCTTGCCTCATCAATGGCAAGCTTCATATATCTGTTCATTTCTTGTCCTTATAAGCGTATCCGAAATTTATAGGCGGAGCTGTAACTGAAATATACACGAATTCAGTATCTCCGTCATTGAGAAGCCCGTGAACGTCCTTGTCGGCAAATCTGACAACGTCACCTGCCTTGAACTCCTTTGTCACATCGTCAGCTAAAAGGAGCTTGCCTGTACCTTTTATAGCATACCATATCTGCTCTGAGGCGTCGTGAGTATGTCTCGGCTGACTTGCACCGGGTTCGAGATGAACCTCTGTTATCGTAACTCTCTCGCTTGCTGAATTCTCTGGGTTGAGAAGCTGTCTTGACACAACGCCGGGATTCGAGAGCTCCTTGATTTCGCTGCCGCTTATGAATTCCATTGCAGTCCCTCCTTGTCACTGACTATATTTCAATGTATTTATTCCTGTAGAATAGGTCTTCACGGACAGTGAATCCCATATGCTCCCAGAACTGATTTCCGTTCTCGTTGTGAGTGAACACCACAAGGAGAACCTTCTGTATGCCTTCTTTTTTCAGAGCCTCCATAGCGCTTTCCACCAGCATTCTGCCGATGCCCTGTCCGCGTAGGTGGGGAGCTACAACAACATGGTGAAAGATGCCTCTTCTGCCATCGTGACCTGCAAGGATAGTGCCGATTATTTTACCGTTTTCCTCGGCAACAAAGCTTGTTGTGGGATTGCGCTTCAGGTATCTTGTGAAGCCCTCTGCACTATCGTCCACAGGATTTGTGCCCTCGTGGTCTGTCCAGCACTCATTGACGCCGTCCCAGTCATTGATAGTCATAAGTCTTATCTTCGCCATATTCTCACTCCTTTTTTCATAATTCATAATGCTCAATTCATAATTATTCATTCAGCTAACGCTCAAATTATGCATTATGCATTATGAATTATGCATTCTATTAAATCGTAACAGGCAGGAGATAGGCTCCCCTGCCTGAAACTACTGCTTATTCTGATGTCAAGAAAGATTACTTGTTGTTTCTCTTCTTGTCCAGCTGAGCTCTAACCTTTATCGGGAGACCGAAGAGGTTGATGAAGCCTGCTGCGTCAGCCTGGTTGTAAACATCGTCCTCATCGAATGTAGCAACTTCCTCATCATAGAGTGTATATGGTGAAGTTACGCCTGCGTTGATGATGTTGCCCTTATAGAGCTTGAGCTTAACGTCGCCTGTAACTCTCTCCTGTGTCTTGTCAACGAAAGCTGTGAGAGCTTCACGGAGAGGTGTGTACCACTGACCGTTGTATACGATATCAGCGAACTTGATGCTGAGGTACTGCTTGATACGTGCAGTTTCCTTGTCAAGTGTGATTGTCTCGAGAACCTCGTGTGCGTGGTAAAGGATAGCACCGCCGGGAGTCTCGTAAACGCCTCTTGACTTCATGCCAACAAGACGGTTCTCAACGAGGTCTGCAAGACCGATACCGTTCTCTCCGCCCAGCTTGTTGAGAGCAGATACCATCTCAACGCCGTTGAGCTTCTTGCCGTCCAGCATTGTGGGAACGCCCTTCTCGAAGTGAAGAGTGATATATGTGGGCTTGTCAGGAGCGTCAATAGGAGATACGCCCATTTCGAGGAAGCCCTTCTTCTCATACTGCGGCTCGTTTGCAGGATCCTCAAGGTCGAGACCTTCGTGTGAAAGGTGCCAGATGTTCTTGTCCTTTGAGTAGTTTGTCTCTCTGTTGATCTTCAGAGGAATGTTGTGAGCCTCTGCGTAGTCGATCTCCTCGTCACGGCTCTTGATGTCCCATTCTCTCCATGGAGCGATGATAGCCATTTCAGGAGCGAAAGCCTTGATAGCAAGCTCGAATCTTACCTGATCGTTGCCCTTACCAGTACAGCCGTGGCAGATAGCGTCAGCACCTTCCTCAAGAGCGATCTCAGCGATACGCTTTGCAATGATAGGACGAGCGAATGATGTACCGAGCATGTATCTGTTCTCATAGATAGCGCCTGCCTGTACTGTAGGATATACATAATCCTGAATGAACTCCTCCTTGAGGTCAGCGATGATGAGCTTTGAAGCGCCTGTCTTGATAGCCTTCTCCTCAAGTCCGTCAAGCTCTGTGCCCTGTCCTACGTCGCCTGAAACAGCGATAACCTCGCAGTTATTGTAGTTTTCCTTGAGCCACGGAATAATGATAGATGTGTCAAGTCCGCCAGAGTATGCAAGAACGACCTTTTTGATATCCTTTTTGTTAGCCATTGTAATTACCTCCTGAATATAAACGCATTTTAATATGCGTGGATTTGCGATATAAATCTATTATACTACTTAACAAAATATTGTCAAGGGTATTTGCATAAATATTCATTATTTTTGAAAATATTCGTGTTTATACGCATATTATACATTCGTGCACTGAAACAGCCTTATCTGCGTCAAATTGCCCTGCCAATTAGCCTCAGAGTTAAAAAGCTTTGTTAAATTCGGCGGTGTTTTGTATGAATTTCCGATTTTTGAAGCAAAGCTGCAAATTTTCTTGATATTTTATGCCCCTGCGTTTATAATATAAAGCGTATGGCTCTGCAAAGTGCTAAAGAAGTAAAGATAAAAAGCAGAACACAGGCTTAATATAATGGAGGTTTACATTATGGCTGAGAAAAACGGAACAAAGATAACTATCCTCGGCGCAGGCAATGTCGGCGCTTCAGTCGCTTATACATTCGCTGTTGCAGGTACTTGCTCCGATATCGTTCTTGTTGATATTAACAAGGCTAAGGCAAAGGGAGAGGCAATGGATATCCGTCAGGGCGTTTCCTTCGGTGAAAACGTTGAAGTATTCGACGGCGGCTATGAGGACGCAAAAGACTCCGATATCGTAGTTGTTACCCTTGGTCTTGCAAGAAAGCCCGGTCAGACACGTCTTGACCTCGCACAGACAAACGTAAATATCATCAAAGAGGTAATGCCACAGGTTGCAAAATATGCTCCCGACGCTATCTATGTAGTTGTCAGCAACCCCGTTGATATCCTTACATACACTATCCTCAAGTGCACAGACCTCAAGCCCAATCAGGTAATCGGTTCGGGTACTGCTCTTGATACTTCAAGACTCCGTTCCATCATCGCTGACCATGTAGGTCTCAGCCCTAACAGCATTCACGCATATGTTTTCGGCGAGCACGGCGATTCATCATTCATTCCGTGGTCTATCACAAATATCGCAGGCGTTCCTATGGAGGAGTACTGCGCTGAGCAGGATCACGCAAACCTCGATGAGGACGAGATCATCGAAGAGGTCCGCAAGGCAGGCGCAGAAGTCATCAAGAGAAAGGGCGCTACATTCTACGCTATCGCAATGAGCGTTAACAAGATCTGTGACACTGTTCTCCGTGACTCAAAGAACATCATCACAGTTTCTACAATGATAAACGACAGATACGGCATCAACGACGTCTGCCTCAGTCTCCCATGCGTTATCGGAAGCAATGGTATCGAAAGAGAAGTTTCACCAAAGCTCTCCGACAAGGAGATAGAGAAGCTTCAGGCAAGTGCAAAGGCACTGAGAAGTGTTCTCGACCAGATCCAGTTCTGAGAAGCCGCAGATATGCATTTTCGCGGAGGACTCAACGTTCTCCGCTTTTTTGAAATAATACACTGAAAGGAATTACTACCATGAATTATGCAGAAGAATCACTGAAAAAGCACAAGGAATGGCAGGGTAAGATCGAGGTTATCTGCCGTGCTCCCCTTGAGACAAGAGACGACCTCTCACTGGCTTATACCCCAGGCGTTGCACAGCCTTGTCTTGAGATACAGAAGGACGTTGACAAGAGCTATGAGCTCACACGCCGTTCAAACCTCGTTGCAGTAGTTACCGACGGTACTGCTGTTCTCGGTCTCGGCGATATCGGTCCTGAGGCAGGCATGCCTGTTATGGAGGGCAAGTGCGCTCTCTTCAAGGCTTTCGGCGATGTTGACGCTGTTCCTCTCTGCGTCCGCTCAAAGGAAGTTGACGACATCGTAAATACAGTCCGTCTCCTTGCAGGCTCATTCGGCGGTGTAAACCTGGAGGACATCTCCGCTCCACGCTGCTTCGAGATTGAGAAGAAGCTCAAGGAGTGCTGTGATATTCCGATATTCCACGACGATCAGCACGGTACAGCCGTTGTTACTCTCGCTGCTATGCTCAATGCCCTCAAGGTAGTAGGCAAGAAGCTTGACGAGATCAGAGTTGTTACAAGCGGTGCAGGCGCTGCAGGTATCGCTATTATCAAGCTCCTCATCTCCATGGGACTCAAGGACGTTGTTCTCTGCGACAGAAACGGCGCTATCTACAAAGGACGTCCCGAGGGCATGAACCCCATGAAGGACGAAATGGCTGAGATCACAAATCAGCAGATGAGAAAGGGCAGCCTCGAAGAAGTTATCAAGGGCGCAGACGTATTTATCGGCGTTTCAGCTCCCGGCTGCGTAACTCCCGAAATGGTAAAGTCTATGGCTGACAAGCCTATCCTCTTCCCAATGGCTAATCCTACTCCCGAGATCATGCCTGACCTCGCTAAGGAAGCAGGTGCTGCTGTTGTTGGTACAGGAAGAAGTGACTTCCCCAACCAGATCAACAATGTACTCGCATTCCCGGGTATCTTCCGCGGTGCTCTCGATGTTCGTGCAAGCGATATCAACGATGCTATGAAGATAGCTGCTGCCAAGGCTATTGCTTCATTCGTAACTGATGACAAGCTCAGCGCTGATTACATTATCCCGAGCGCTCTCGACAAGACAGTTGCTCAGGCAGTTGCAAAGGCTGTTGCTCAGGCTGCTAAGGATACAGGCGTAGCACGTATATAAGCGCAGAGACGTTTTCGCGCTGCAATTTTTACGTAAGGTATTTTTTCCGCGCGGACGTTGATTTATAAATGCATATATGTTATAATTTAGCCGTAGAGCTTTTTGCTCTGCGGCTTTTACTATTATTTCAATATTAAAAGGAGTATATACTATGAAATGCCCTGAATGCGGAAAAGAATGCCGCAAAGGTTTTATCGAAGCAAAAGAGATCGGAAGCATCACACAGTTTTTCACATCGGTGATATGGTATCCCGAAGATGAAAAGGACAAATGGATAAGAAATAACACAGTACATCTTTCACTCCACGGCGAAGGCTGGTACTGCGATGAATGTATGAAGGTCTTTGCTGCATTTAACGAGAAATGATACAAATATCGGGCGAAACCCGTCCGTCTATACAGAGGAATGATAAATATGAGTTTAAATGATACACCGTCATCGGAGAGGATACACATAGGCTTCTTCGGACGAAGAAATGCAGGTAAATCCAGCGTGGTAAACGCTGTTACGGGACAGGAGCTGTCCGTAGTCTCCGATGTAAAGGGTACTACCACAGACCCCGTCACAAAGGCTATGGAGCTTCTGCCCCTTGGTCCTGTTGTGATAATAGATACCCCGGGATTTGACGACGAGGGTATGCTCGGTGAGCTTAGAGTCCGCAAGACCAAACAGATACTCAACCGCACAGACCTTGCTGTCCTCATCGTTGACGGCACTGCGGGACTTACCGACACAGAGCAGCAGCTCATCAGTATTTTCAGGGAAAAGAATATTCCTTTCCTGACAGTTTACAACAAGTCCGACATCGCCGAAAAGCGTGTCTGTCAGGACAATGAATTTGAAGTCAGCGCCCTCACAGGTGAGAACATCTATGAGCTGAAGGAGCGCATCGCCGCCCTTGCAAAGCTCCCTTCACAGGAAAAGCGTATCATCGGCGATATGCTCAGCAAAGGCGATATGACTGTACTTGTTACACCTATAGACGCCTCTGCGCCCAAGGGACGTATGATACTGCCGCAGGTGCAGACTCTCCGCGATATTCTCGACGCGGACGCAATGGCTGTATTCACGAAAGAACATCAGCTGGCAGAAACTCTGAACAGCCTCAGCGCTCCGCCAAAGCTCGTAATCACCGATAGTCAGGCATTTGCAATGGTCAGCAAGATCGTTCCCGAAAGCGTTCCCCTCACCTCTTTCTCAATACTCATGGCAAGGTACAAGGGATTCCTTGAAACTGCCGTAAAGGGCGCAGCTGCCATAAAAAAGCTGAATGACGGTGATACCGTGCTCATATCCGAGGGCTGTACTCACCACCGCCAGTGCGGAGACATCGGAAGTGTGAAGCTGCCTGCCCTGCTGAAAAAGACTACAGGCAAAGAGCTGAATATAGAGCTTAGCTCGGGGCGTGAGTTCCCCGAAGACCTGTCGAAATACAGCCTTGTGATACACTGCGGCGGCTGTATGCTCAACGAGCGCGAGATGACCTATCGCCGCATGTCCGCCGAAGACCAGAATGTACCGTTCACCAATTACGGAATAGCCCTCGCTCTGATGAACGGCATATTAAAGCGCAGTCTGAGTATTTTCCCCGACCTTGCAGGAGAAATAGCATGAAAGCCCGTCTGCCCTATATCATAGGCTTTGTACTCCTTGTGGCAGCTGAGGTATGTATAGGAGTATTCTATTTCAATTTCTTCATACGTGCCTATATCGGTGACGTTATCGTGGTTTGGGTGCTGTACTGCCTGTTCCGCTCATTCGTGCCGAAGAAGTTCAGCTCCTACGGCGTGGCGCTTGGAATACTCGCCTTTTCCTTCGCGGTGGAGTTTCTGCAAAAGCTCCGCATCGCAGATGTACTCGGCATCAAGAACGAACTCCTCAGAATAATCATAGGAACCAGTTATGCCGCCGAAGACCTGCTGTGCTATGCAGCAGGCACTGCCGTGACTATTCTCGAAATATTCATCTTCCGCAAGCTTGCCAGAAGGAGCTCCAAATGAAAATATTATCCTATTATGACATACTGATAGTTCTTACAGTTCTTGCTGCCGTACTGTTTATTGTGATACGCTTATGCTTTATTAATAATCATATGACAAACAAGATCCGTAACAAGATACACACAAACGATCCGTTCTATGAAAGCAGACCTGACAATAAGCTGACCGCAAGAAACATGACATACATCATTGCGCCTTGCATGGCGGCTCTGATATACATAATACTGCGCATAAGCGGTGAACTGGACAATCCGTTTTCATAAGCAAAAATACTCCCGGGAGCATATAATGAAATGAAGTTGTATAAACCGAGCCCAAGAGGCAATAATATAGTCATCAGCTGAAATTCATCATATATCGGGAGAATCACTATGTCAGTCAAAAGAGGAGAAATATACTATGCCGACCTCAGTCCCGTAGTCGGCTCTGAGCAGGGAGGAGTCAGACCTGTACTTATAGTTCAGAACGACGTGGGAAACAAGCACAGCCCCACGGTCATCGCCGCGGCTATTACAAGTCAGCGCGACAAAAACCACCTGCCTACCCACATAGAAGTTGAAGCGGAGAAATGCGGCCTTGCAAAGGACAGTATCGTCCTGCTGGAGCAGATACGTACTATCGACAAGCGCCGCCTCAAGGACAAAATGGGCGAGCTTGACCTTAACTCAATGGATAAGGTGGACACAGCCCTTTCCATAAGCTTCGGACTGGAAATATAAACATATCAGGGCTGTCGTGAGTAATCCCTCCGACAGCCTTTTCTGTTTGTCTCATAGCGGAATATTTGTCCCCTTTCGGGCATATCCTGTAAGGACAAAGTATCTGAAAGGGTGAAGATATGGGACTTACAGAAAACGAAGCCGCAGAAAAGCTCAGAGCTGAGGGCGAGAACGTACTCGCCGAAAACAGCAGAACAGGTGCGGTCAGGATATTCCTCGGACAATTCAAGGACGTCATGGTAATGATACTCCTTGGAGCTACGGTCATATCCGTACTCCTCGGAGAGGTCTCCGACGCGGTGACTATCATACTCATCGTGCTGCTCAATGCCATTCTCGGCTTTATACAGGAGTACCGCACGGAGCATACCCTTGAGGCGCTCCGCTCCATGACCTCTCCGACGGCTAAATGCTGGCGTGACGGTAAGCTGAAGGAAATAGAGGCTTCAAAGCTGGTCACAGGCGACATCATCGAGATAGAAGCAGGCGACAGGATACCTGCAGACTGCGCTGTGATAAAGGCGGCAGGCTTCTTCTCAGACGAATCCATACTCACAGGTGAATCCGTGGCTGTGGGCAAGTCGGCAGGCTCTCCCGATGACACCGACAACTCACTGAACAAGGCAAACATCGTCTACTGCGGAGCCTCCGCCACAAAGGGCGTATGCCGCGGAAAGGTCATCGCCACAGGAAAGAATACCCAGATGGGAAAGATATCGGAAATGCTCACGGACATAGACAAAGAAGCCACTCCCCTGCAGAAAAGGCTTGCAGAGCTTGGCAGGGCTGTTGCTATAATATGCCTTATAGTCTGCGCCGCTGTTTTCGGTGCAGGAGTGCTCCGCGGCGAGAATGTGTTCGATATGCTGATGACAGGCATTACCATAGCTATTGCCGCTATCCCTGAGGGACTGCCTGCCACGGTAACTATAGCTCTCGCCCTTGCGGTGAGCCGTATGCTGAAGCAAAAGGCACTGGTCAACAAGCTCCACAGCGTAGAGACCTTAGGCTGTACTTCTGTCATCTGCTCCGACAAAACAGGCACTATCACCGAGAACAAAATGACCGTTACGGAGCTCTCCACTGTTTCGGCTGACTACTATTTCAGCGGCATGGGTTATCGCGTCAGCGGAGCAGTCACAAAGGGAAATGACAACATCGCCGTCAATCCCACTGCGGAAAAGGCTCTCACAGAGGCTCTGCGCTGCGGAGTCCTCTGTTCAACGGCGGAGATAAGCACTCAGGAAATGCCCAAAAGCCGCAACAGAGGAGCTCTTGCAGGCAAGGGCGAATGGCAGGTAACAGGTGACCCCACAGAAGCGGCGCTCCTTATTGCCGCCGCAAAGGCAGGAATGACAAAAGAAGCCCTTTCGGGAAGCTGCCATGTTCTCGGGGAATACCCATTTGACAGTGAAACTCGCTTCATGGCAGTACTCTGCTCCTGCGGCAGTGAAAAGCGTATGTACTTCAAGGGGGCAGAGGAGGTAATACTCCCCCGCTGCTGTCAGTATATCGCAGAAAGCGGCACTCCTGCGCCCATGACGCCTGCTGTCAGACGCTCCCTTGCGGAAAAGTCGGCAGAAATGTCCGACAGGGCACTGAGAGTCCTTGCACTTGCGATGTGCACCTCCGATGCTCTTGAGCCCGACCGCGGAAATCTGATATTTCTCGGCTTTGCAGGTATGACTGACCCTCCCCGTGAGGAAGCTAAGACCGCTATCCGAAAATGCGGGGCGGCTTCCGTTAAAACTGTTATGATAACGGGCGACCACAAAAATACCGCTGTGGCAGTTGCAAAAAAAGCAGGCCTGCTTAAGGGCGGCATGGCTATGACAGGTGCTGAGCTTGATGCGCTGTCCGACGAAGAGCTTGATAAGGTCATCGGCAGATATACGGTCTTTGCCCGTGTCGAGCCCGTACATAAGCTTCGCATAGTCAGGAGCTTCAAGCGCCGCGGTGAGATAGTCACCATGACAGGGGACGGCGTAAACGATGCCCCTGCGGTCAAGGAAGCCGATGTAGGCGTAGCTATGGGAGTTACAGGAACTGACGTCACCAAGCAGGCGGCTGACGTGATACTCATGGACGACAACCTCGCCACACTTGTTAACGCCGTCGAACAGGGGCGCTGTGTTTATGACAATATAAGGAAATTCGTAAGGTATCTGCTTTCCTGCAATATAGGTGAAGTCCTGACCATGTTCCTCGGTATACTCATGGGTATGCCCGTAGTGCTGCTGCCCGTACAGATACTTCTGGTGAATCTGGTCACGGACGGTCTGCCTGCGGTGGCACTGGGTATGGAGCCACCCGAAAAGGATATAATGAACCGACCGCCGAGACGCTCTGACGAAGGCTTCTTCTCGGGAGGCCTCATGTGGAAGATAGTCATTCGCGGTATACTTATCGGACTTTCCACACTGGCAAGCTTCACAGCGGCAATAAGGCTTGGCGGCTCTCTCGAAGCCTGCCGCACCGCCGCTCTGATAACTCTGGTGGTCTCACAGCTCATACATGTTTTCGAGTGCCGCTCAGAGCGCCGTTCACTGCTGCACATGAACCCCTTTGGCAACATAAAGCTTCTGGCAGCAGCCTTCATATCCGCTGCAGTCCTTGCCGCAGCCGTAATGCTGCCACAGCTTCAGATGGTATTCAGCACCGTCGCTCTCACCATTCCGCAGCTGCTTACGGCACTTGGTTTCAGTGCAGCTGTGCCGATAATCAGCTCAGTCTTCAGTAAAAAATGATATTTGCAGAACGGTCAGGATTTATCCTTCTGTCTGAATACAAGTGAGGCTATGAGCCCGAAGAGCAGCGCTGCCGTCACACCTCCCGAGGCGGCAGTCAGCCCTCCTGTGAATATGCCGAGGAAGCCGTCGCTGTCTATGCTCTTTCTTATGCCCTCAGCAAGGAGATGACCAAAGCCCGTCAGGGGCACTGTCGCCCCTGCTCCCGCAAACTCGGCTATGGGCTTGTATATCCCTACCGCCGACAATATAACTCCTGTAACAACGTAGCCTGTGAGTATCCTCGCAGGCGTTAATTTTGTAAAGTCAATAAGGAGCTGTCCCACAGCACAGAGAGCTCCGCCGACTAAAAACGCTTTCAGTATATCCGTTATCATGCCTGCTCCTTTCTAAGATGCACCAGATGTGATATTGAGGGTATGCTTTCCCCCTGCTGCAGGGACATGGGAGACATGAGAGCTCCTGTAGCAGCAAAGAGTATATTCTTCGCCTCTCCCCGTTCAAGCATGGGCAGAAAATGTCCGCAGAGCACACTTGCTCCGCAGCCGCAGCCCGAGCCGCCGCAGTGCATATCCTGCTTTTCGATGTCGAATATCATCGCTCCGCAGTCGCGGTGCTGTGGAGTGATGTCAACGCCCTGCTTCAGCAGAAAATCTCTGAGAAGCTGACTTCCAACCACCCCGAGGTCGCCTGTCACGATATAGTCGTAGTCCCCGGGAGCTGTTCCCGTTGCTGACAAATAGCGCATTATGGTATCCGCAGCCGCAGGTGCCATAGCACTTCCCATATTATTGATGTCGGTTATCTCAAGGTCGGCTATCTTGCCTATACAGCCCCCTGCCACTGCTGTGCCGCCCCTGTTTCGTGAAACTATGACAGCTCCCGAAGCAGTGCAGGTCCACTGTGATGTGGGAGTGCGCTGACCGCCGTAGGACAGCGGAAAACGGAACTGCCGCTCAGCTGTCGAAAAATGTGATGATGTCACCGCCGCAGCATGCTCCGCGATACCGCAGTCAGCCATGACCGAGGCGATAAGAAGCCCCTCCGCCATAGTTGAGCAGGCTCCGTAAAGTCCGAGAAAGGGAACGGCAAGCTCCCTTACGCTGTAGGCTGAGCCTATGCACTGATTAATGAGGTCTCCTGCACATATCACGTCAATATCCTCTTTTTCGAGACCTGCCTTGCGGAGTGCAAGCCCCACGGCCTCAAGCTGAAACTGTGTTTCCGCCTGCTCCCACGTTTCCCTGCCGAAGTGACTGTCACGTATCACCTCGTCAAAGCAGCTGCCGAGAGGACCTTCCCCCTCCTTTTCGCCCACAACCGCGGCATAGCTCTCTATCCTTACAGGGGTATCCGTGCGGAATACTCCTCTTTCTATCCGTTCTGCCATCTGAACACCTCTCCTTCGGGGTTATTATGCGGCAGAATTGCATAAATATGCAAAAAAGGTGCGCAAATTTCACATTTACGCACCTGTATCTTTAATTTTTCAGCCTTTACCTTACTTTATTCAGCGCATCCCTGTACAAGTCGGCAAGAGTATCCCTATCGTCTGCTGTCTCTGCTGAACCGTCAGGGCTGTATAGTCTTGCTCCGCTCGTACCGCCGCTCGGATAACTTCCGATATATGATTTTTTATCGTCCCAGCTGTCGGAAACTGCCGAATACACGGCACAGCCCTTATTGAAGACTATAAAATAATCATATTCATTTATCTCATCATAATACCTCGCTTCCAATTCATAGAATTCTTTTATATCAAACGGAACCGCTGTATTTCTGGTCTGATCTGAGCTTATTATGTATACGCCATCGACCTTTGCGCCTTCCTCATCCAATTCAACCATTGCCGTATTTGCAGCCTTGAAGATAGTGCTTGCTCTCGAATTCATGGTACTCTGCTTTGACTTCTTTGTGTAACCAAGCATAGCAGGCACAAATATTGCAGCAAGTATGACTATTATCATCAGAGCAACTATACCAAGAGGTATAACTATAGCCAGTATCCATGCCTTGCTCTTCTTAGGAGGCGGCGGCAGCATCTGTCCGTCATAGGCATACTGATAGCCCTGAGGTCCCGGATATGGGTACTGATTCGGGTACGGCTGTCCGTTATTCGGATACGGTGGCGGCTGCATTCCGCCGTTATATGGCTGACCGTACTGCGGAGCACCGCTGTATGGCTGCTGATCGTTCGTGTTGACCTGCTGAGCCTGCTGCACAGGCGGTTCATTCTGTACCGCAGCTTCCTGTGTCTGAGCAGTACAGCTGCAAACCTCTCCGTCCTCAAGCTTCTTTCCGCAGTTTGTGCAATATGGCATCGAGCTTCACTCCCCTGTAATTTTCTTTTATATATTATATAACATTTAATATAAAAAATCAAGGGCATCAAATGTGTTCGCAGCATAAAAATACCGAGTCCATGATACGGACTCGGTAAACCAGACTTTCCCTTAAAGAAAGCTTATCATATGTACCCCAGTGTTTTCAGCAGAAACAGCCAACCTGTCAGAGTGAACGCACTGAGCAGTGTGGTCAGCATTACCGCAAAAGCCGTTATAACGCCCTTGTGTCCGAGATTCTTTGCCATGACGAAGCAGCTTCCTGTAGTTGCACTTCCAAGCATTACCAGTATGGCAATGAGCTTTTCTCCGCGGAAACCAAGCTTCACCGCAATAGGAAGGAATATTCCACAGAAAAGCAAAAGCTTTATAAATGCTATGCCTGCCGTAACCGGCAGCTTTCCTTTAGCTTCACCTATTTTGAAGGAAGCCCCCAGCGCTATAAGCGACAAGGGAGTTGCCATATTTCCAAGATAGGTCACAGACTTCGACAATATCACAGGCTGCGGTATCTTCAGCAGAGACCAGCTTATTCCCACTATTATTCCCAGTATTATAGGGTTTGTTGCTATGCTCCTGACCGTGCTGAGCAGCAGTCCCTTTCTGCCGCCGCTCCTGTCCTTATCGGGAGATGTCACTGCCAGCGCCGTTACCGCAACTACATTGTAAAGGGGAACTGTTCCGACTATCATAAGCGCCGCCATTGTAGAATGTCCGTAAATGTTATTGACAAAGGCTATGCCAAGCACTGCGGCACTGCTTCTGTAGCTCGCCTGTATTATCTCGCCGCGCTCTGCCCTGTCCTTGAAAAGCAGCGAGTAAAGCACCGCTATCCCGACACTCAGAAGCGTTGCACACATGCAGAACAGTACAAACTTTCCGTCCCACACCGCCCTGAAATCCGCCGTGGACAGATCCATGAACAAAAGCGCAGGAAGCAGAGCTCTGAATACAAATCTGTTTATCTGCGCCGTGGCATTGTCGTCAAGAAGCTTTATCCTGTGCACAAACCAACCGAATACCATCATGAGAAATACAGGCACCGTAGCATTCAGGCTGAAAATGAGATTTCTCAGAAACAATTTATCACTACCTATTCTATTTTATCACCGAGCCGTGATAATAACAATCATATATTACCCCGCCCCTGTACTCTATGACCTCATACCCCTGAAACCAGTCAAAGTCTCCGCTGACCTCACATCTATAAGTATAGTCACCGTTTGTATACTCCTCAGGACCGCGAAAGGGCTTCTCAAAAGGAACTCTCAGAAGTGCCTCCTTGAGAAAATCACCGCTGAAGATCGCGCCTGTAACTCTGCCTGCATAATTCATGCTCCAGTACGGAACTCCCTTTATCCACACCGCTTCTTCTCCTGCGAATCGCTCACCTCCGAGAAAGCTGTCAAGGTACATCATTTCCCCTTCCCGGTACTCAAGATCGTGAGAGCATGGACGTGATGAAGCTGTTTCAACTCCCTTGCCTGCGTAAGTTGCGCATTTTGCTCTTATAAGAAATCTTATTATTTCATCTCTGTTCATCTGTGTATTTGCTCCTGTATCTGACTTTGATACTTAATTTTACTCCTTTTTGTCCTTCTTGTCAATACGCTAAAGCTATATTTTCACCAACAAGACTCCTGTTTATATGTGATAAATTGTGCGTGTCAACAAATTTTGTGTTTTTTTCTTTTCTTCGCTTGACTTTTCGTCTGTTTTGTACTATAATAATTTAGTCGCAGGTAACGCCTGCTACTTAATATGGCGGCATAGCTCAGTTGGCTAGAGTACTCGGTTCATACCCGATTGGTCGTTGGTTCAAATCCTACTGCCGCTACCATATGGCCCGTTGGTCAAGAGGTTAAGACATCGCCCTTTCACGGCGGAATCATGGGTTCAATTCCCGTACGGGTCACCATTCAACGTTCTCGGAAACAGCGTAATATCGCCGTTTCCGAGTTTTTCTTTTATAGTGAAAATGGGCTTTGTCCGCTACTTGTCCGCTATTGCGAATTTGCAGCGGACATTCTTGTTTTATCTTGTGCTATCCTGCGGAATAAAACTGAACGCTCCGTCCATCGCCTGAGCCACTCTTGCCTGTGCGGTCTGGAACATATGAGCATAGACGTTCAAAGTTGTTCCCGAATTGCAATGCCCTAACGCACCCGATACCGTGACCACATCAAGTCCCGCCGAAATCAGGGCAGAAGCTGCGAAATGCCTGAAACTGTGAATACCGTAGAAAGGCATATCGTTCTTCTCGCAGAACTCTTTCAGCCAGCCGTAAGGGGTCTGGTTGTTCATCGGTTCGCCATTCCACTTGACAAACAGTCTGTCACTCTCCACCCACTTGTCGCCCAAGCGGAGTGCTTCCTCGTCCTGCTCGTCTTTCAGTTCTTTAAGGATACCCATGATGTAGGGACTGATCTTCAATACACGCTTGGAACGCTTTGTCTTTGTGGTGTCGGTGTAGATGCCACGCTCTGCTGTATAGTTGCTCGTTCTCTTGATGCTGATGATATTGTTCTCGAAGTCGATGTCCTTCCACTCCAGACCGAGCATTTCGCTCCTGCGGAAACCGCTGTACGCTATCAGATAGAAGAAAGCACGGTACTTTGTGTCCTCGCCGTTGATAGCCGTGAGGAGCTGTGCGATCTCCTCCTGGGAGTAGATAGGCTTTTCCTTGACCTCGCCTTTCGGGATAGTCACTTTCCTGCACGGGTTGTCCGATACCAAGTCCATACGGACAGCGTAGCTGAACACATCTGAGATGAAGCTGAGATTGTGGCGTATCGTTTTCGGTGCGAGGGGCTTGCCCGTCTTCTCGTTCGCTCCCTCTTTGGCAAGTGAGTTCACGAATCCCTGCAAGTGCCTTGCGGTTATCTTGTCGATACGCAAGTGACCGATAGCAGGATAGACACGGTGCGTAAGCTGGAGCATTCTCTCATATGTAGTGCTTCTGAGAGCGTTCTTAGCGTAGTTCTCGAACCACTCCTCTGCAAGCTCCTGAAACTTCATAGCAGAAGTCTTGAAGCCGTGGTTGACAGCTTCCTCGAACATGACTGCCTGTCTGTTCAGTTCCTTTTCGATCTGCTTCTTGCTCATACCCTCTTCGGGTCGCCAAGTCATGGACTGCTCCATGTGTTTACCGTTTACATCATAGCCACAGCTTACTCTGATAAGGTAGCTGTCGCCACGTTTCTTTATTGTTGCCATAGATTACCTCCTAAAAATCTATGACATACCCTTGTACATCTATAATCTTAGCGCAATATTCCGCTCTTGTCAAGAGATTTGACGTATCTTTTCAGGGTATGTCATAATGTTGTTCTTTTGTTCTGCTCTGTTATTCTAATTCTGTACTTCTCGACCTGTTATATCGGTACTTTGCAAAGTCCTCCGCCAGTCCGCAGGCGGATATGAAAGCCCTTGCCTTTTGCAGGTCATGGGAGAGCTGTTCTTCACGTTTGATACGCTTAGCTTCGGCGTTCTGCTTTTCACGGGAGAAGAAACGCTTGTCCTCCTCTTTCTTTTTGTAGGCAGAAAGCTCCGAGGAGACAGCTGAAAACTGCTGTTTTATAGCACCAAGCTCCTGCACGGCAGCATCACGCTCCTTTTTCAGCTTTTTGATGTTCTTCTCCATAGCGACATACTTCTTGGCAGTATCGCTGAGCTTGTCATAGTCATCTTTTGTGAGAGTGACCTTTTTACCGAACATGGACTCCTTGGCTTCGATGCTCTCGATCTCTGTGATGTTAACTTTCTTTTTGGAGAGCTTTTCAAACTCGGCAACAGTCTCGTCACGCTCTGCGGTAAGCCGTTCGATTTCAGCGTTGAGAGCATTTATCCTGTCCTGATGCTCGCCGTATTCCTCGACCGTGTAGCTGTAACCCCTGGACTTCTTCGGCTCACTTATCTCAATACCGTGAGCATTGCAGATATTCTTCAAAATATCCCACTCATTTCTTCTCCAGCGGTCATTCGATTTTGCATCATTTCCGAAGCCCATTTCTTCCAAAGCCTTGTTCTTGGCATTGCGGACTTCAAGTCCACGGGTGAAGTGACCTACTGGGATATAGTTGATGTGAAAATGCGGTGTGGATTCATCAAGATGCAGCACCGCATTGAACACATAAAAGTTCGGATTTCTCTGCTGGAAACCCTCCATGTATTCACGCAGGCATTCAGTCGTTATCTCAGCATCGGGAGTGCCGACACCGCTGTCTTTTCTCGTTCCGATGTAAACAAGATGCTCATAGAAGCTCTTGTGCTTGTTCGTACCTGTGATAACACTCTTGCTGGGTGGACGATTGAACAGGTGTTCAAAGTAATCACCGATCCTGCGGTCTTTTCTTTTCTGCTTAGCATTGTATCTCTCCACAGCTTCATCGAAAAGCTGGTGATAAGCGTCACTCAGTGCCTGCTGAACGAACACAACATTGTTCGGTGTTCTGGAGCTGTCTATATTCCTGGCAGTGAACTCTCGGTTGTTATGTGAAAGGCTGCCTTTTCCCTCGCACATAGAGATAGATTTTTCACTCATAAAAATGTCTCCTTTTTATATTTTTATTGAACCCTCTGATGAGGGGGAAATAGGTACGCAAAAGGCTTGATGCCTTTGCTATGT
>SFMO01000024.1 GCA_004554385.1 Ruminococcus flavefaciens | reverse complement strand
TTGCAAGAGCTGCATCGGCAGGTCCGCAAAATCCGAACATAAGAAAATGAGCGTTGAAGCAAGATTTTTATTGACAAAATCCTCTCTTTGATATATAATAAATACAATATGGCTATTTTTAAGTGCTGTATTAATATATGTATTATATTTAAATAATATACATTGGAGGATTTAGATTATGTGCGGAATTGTTGGCTTTACAGGAAGTGCTCAGGCAGCGCCTATACTGCTTGACGGACTTTCTAAGCTGGAATACAGAGGATACGATTCAGCCGGTATTGCAGTTCGCGACGGGGAAAAGCAAGCTGAGATCGTTAAGTCAAAGGGTAAGCTCAGCGAGCTTAAAAAGAAGACAAACGACGGCGAAGCTGTTAAGGGAAGCTGTGGTATAGGACATACCAGATGGGCTACACATGGCGAACCTTCAACTCTCAACGCTCATCCTCATACAAGTGATGATGAGAATGTAATTGCTGTTCATAACGGTATCATCGAGAATTATCAGGAACTTCGTGAAAAGCTTACAAAGAGCAATTATACATTTATCTCACAGACAGATACAGAAGTTGCTGTTAAACTTATAGACTACTATTATAAGAAGTACAATCTCGGACCTGTAGATGCTATTGCACGTGCTATGATAAGAATAAGAGGATCTTACGCGCTCTGTGTAATGTTCAAGGATTATCCGGGTGAGATCTACACTGCCCGTAAGGAGAGCCCGATGATCATCGGTATTGCAAACGGCGAGACATACGTTGCTTCTGATGTTCCTGCTATTCTCAAGTATACAAGAAATGTTTACTACATCGGCAACAATGAGATAGCTAAGCTTGAGAAGGGTAAGGTTACTTTCTACAATATCGACCGTGAGGAGATCACAAAGGAACTCACTGAGATAAAGTGGGATGCCGAGGCTGCCGAGAAGGGCGGATATGAGCACTTCATGCTCAAGGAGATCCATGAGCAGCCAAAGGTTGTACGTGATACTATTAATTCCGTTATCAAGGACGGAAAGATCAATTTCAGCGAGATCGGTCTTACTGATGATGAAATGAGCAAGATCAGCCAGATATATATCGTTGCCTGCGGAAGTGCTTATCATGTAGGTATGGCTGTTCAGTATGTTATCGAGGACTTTACATCTATCCCTGTAAGAGTTGAGCTTGCATCTGAATTCAGATACAGAAAGATGACTCTTGTCAAGGACAGCCTTGTTATCATTATCAGCCAGTCGGGTGAGACCGCAGACAGCCTTGCTGCTCTCAGAGAGGCTAAGGAAAAGGGTATTATGACTCTTGGTATCGTTAATGTTGTTGGTTCTTCAATAGCTCGTGAGGCTGACAGAGTGTTCTACACTCTTGCTGGTCCTGAGATCTCCGTTGCTACAACAAAGGCTTACAGCACTCAGCTTGTTGCAGGTTACCTTCTTGCCCTTCAGTTTGCTGTTGCACGCGGTGAAATGACTGAGGAAAAGTGCGGAGAGCTTCTTAAGGAGCTTTACACTATTCCTGACAAGATCGAGAAGATACTTGAAGATAAGGAAAGGATCCAGTGGTACGCAAATAAGCTTGCAGGTGCTAAGGATGCCTTCTTTATCGGACGCGGCATCGATTATGCTATCGGTCTTGAGGGAAGCCTCAAGATGAAGGAGATAAGCTATATCCATTCCGAGGCATATGCTGCAGGTGAGCTCAAGCACGGTCCTATCAGCCTTATTGAGGAAGGTGTGCCTGTTATCGGTGTACTCACACAGCAGGAGCTTTATGAGAAGACCGTAAGCAATATGGTCGAAGTAAAGAGCCGTGGTGCTTCACTTATGGGACTAACAACCTATGGCAACTACAGCATGGAGGATCTTGCCGACTTTACCGTATATATTCCACAGACTGACAGCCATTTTGCAGGCAGTCTCTCTGTTATTCCGCTTCAGCTTCTTGGCTATTATGTATCTGTTGCAAAGGGATACGACGTAGATAAGCCGAGAAACCTTGCAAAGAGCGTTACAGTTGAATAATTATAAAAAGGCTGTCGTTTTACGTCAGCCTTTTTAGGTTGGAGAAAAATGGCTGATAAAACACTATATCTGTCAGATCTTGACGGCACACTGCTTAACAGTAGAAAGATGACTTCTGAATATACAAGCAGGATCATAAACGAAATCGTAAGGCAGGGAAATATTTTTTCTTATGCCACAGCCCGCTCGTGGAATACTGCGAGGAATGTCACTGCAGGAATAACTGCATGTGTACCTGCTATCGTCTATAATGGCGTATTTGTTATTGATACGATAAGCGGTGAAAGAATAATATCGAATTATTTTGATGGATCAGTTCATGCAGTGATAGATGAACTTATAGAACAGAATATTTATCCCACAGTATACTCTGTCAGAGATGGTTCAGAGAAGTTTT
>SFMO01000195.1 GCA_004554385.1 Ruminococcus flavefaciens | reverse complement strand
TCAAGGAGAGCAAGAAGGAAGGAAAGATCCTTGCTTTTCTGAAGCCTTGTGACACCTATAGCTTCAATCAGCTTATAAAGGAGCACAGAGTTTTCCGCGAAAATGTATATATAGTAGGTATACCAGGCGGTCCGAAGCTTGATGCGGAAAAAATAAAAGCAAAGGGTATTACAGGCATCCTCGGCGTTAAAAATGAAAATTACACCCTTAAGATCGAGACTGTATACGGTGAGGAGACTATGCCGTTCTATGAGGCGGTTCTTGATAAATGTTCTTCATGCAAGAGCAAAAAGCACGTCATCTATGATGAGCTTATCGGTGATGACGGAGATACTCTGGACTCAAACCGCTTCGATATGGTCGAAAAACTTGAAAACATGTCTGCTCAGGAGCGTTACGACTTCTGGAGAGGCGAGCTTTCAAAATGTATCCGTTGCAATGCATGCAGAAATGTCTGTCCTGCCTGCACCTGCGAGAAGTGCGTATTTGACAATCCTGACTCAGGTGTAGAGAACAAGGCTGCTTCAGACAGCTTTGAGGAGAATATGTTCCATATAATCCGTGCTTTCCATGTTGCAGGAAGATGTACCGACTGCGGTGAATGTTCAAGGGTCTGCCCTCAGCACATCCCGCTTCATCTTCTCAATCGCAAGTTTATCAAGGACATCAATAGTCTTTACGGCGAATATCAGGCAGGTGAGGACACCACCTCACGTGCACCTCTTAACGATTATAAGCAGGATGACTGCGAAGCAAATATCGTACATGAAAGGGGAGTTGAATAATGCTGAAGATTTCACTTGATAAGCTTGATAAGCTTTTTGAAGCTATTTCTGCTTCACAGACTCTCTATATACCTGTTGACCGCGAGGACGGTGCAGCTGAATATAAGAAATATGAAAGCGGAATGAAGCTCAGCAGCGCTCTCAATACATTGCGCAGCGCAAAGGACTTCTTTTTCCCTCAGACTGAAAACCTTGTTGACTTCAAAATGGAAGGCAAGAATATCGAAGTAGTCGATGTACGTCAGGAATCGGAGGATTTTGTAATTTTCGGCGTTCGTGCGTGTGACGCAAGAAGCTTTACAATACTGGACAAGGTATTTCTGTCCGAGCCTGTAGACAGTTATTACAAGAATCGTCGTGAACACGGTACTGTTGTAACAATGGCATGTACACGACCTTCAGAGACCTGTTTCTGCAGTACATTCGGCATTGATGCAGCTTCCCCTGAAGGCGATGCTGCCTGCTACAGCGATGGCGAGAGCTTATTTATCGAGGCTCATAACGAAAAAGGCAAGAATTTTATCGATTCTGTTTCCTCTCTGCTTGAAGAGGGCGATACTGCAAAGCTTGAGACTATACGTGAAAATACAAGAAATATTCTAAAAAAACTTCCACTTGCAAATCTTTCTACTGATAATTTCGGCGGCGATAAGCTCAATGAATATTTCAGTTCAGAAAAGTGGGGAGAGCTTTCCGAAAGCTGTCTGGGCTGCGGAACCTGTACATTTGTGTGTCCTACCTGTCAGTGCTATGATATCAAGGATTTCAATACAGGTCACGGAATAAAGCGTTTCCGCTGCTGGGATTCATGTATGTATTCAGACTTTACAAAGATGGCGCACGGAAATCCGAGACTAACTCAGCTTGAACGTTTCCGTCAGAGATTTATGCACAAACTTGTATATTTCCCTGCAAACAATAACGGAGAATTCGGCTGTGTGGGATGCGGAAGATGTCTGTCAAAGTGTCCTATTTCAATGAATATTGTCAAGGTAATGAAAGCATTGGAGGTAAAGTAATGAATAATGATACATTGATACCTTACATTGGAGTAGTTACCGATATAAGACAGGATACTCCCGATGTAAAGACTTTCAGAGTCGTTTCCCCGGAAGGCGGCAAAGTATTTGAGCATATGCCGGGACAGTGCGCTATGCTGTCTATCCCGGGTGTCGGTGAGGCGATGTTTTCAATAACTTCATCACCTACAAATAAAGAATTCATGGAATTCAGTATAAAAAAGTGCGGATGTCTTACAACATGGCTTCACGCAATGGATGTTGGTCAGCAGATAACAATACGCGGACCTTATGGTAATGCTTTTCCTGTTGAAACAGACCTTAAGGGCAAGGATCTGCTCTTTATCGCAGGCGGTATCGGCTTGGCACCGCTTCGTTCGGTTATCAATTATGTACGTGATAACCGTGCAAACTACGGTGATGTTCAGGTGATCTACGGTTCAAGATCCAAGGATGACCTTGTTGATTATAAGGAGATCATCGACGAATGGATGGCTGATCCTAATATCGAAGTCAACCTGACTATAGATAATCCACAGGATGGCTGGGACGGTCACGTAGGCTTTGTGCCGAACTATGTAAAGGAACTCAATCCTTCTACAAGCAAGACTGTTCTTGTATGCGGACCGCCTATAATGATTAAATTTACCCTTGCAGGTCTTAAAGAGCTCGGATTTACCGAAACACAGGTATATACTACAATGGAGCTTCGCATGAAGTGCGGAGTGGGTAAGTGCGGACGATGTAACATCGGAAATAAGTATGTGTGCAAGGACGGACCTGTGTTCCGTTTTGATCAGCTTGGTGAACTGCCAGACGAATATTAATAAGGAGAAATTCGCATGGATAATATGTTGAATGTTTACCTGTTCGGCAAGAAGTATGAAGTGCCTGCAGGTCTTACAATAATGACAGCAATGGAATATGCAGGCTATGACCTTGTCAGAGGATGCGGCTGCCGTAACGGCTTCTGCGGTGCCTGTGCGACAATATACAGGATAAAGGGTGAGATAGAGCTTCACGGCTGCCTTGCCTGTCAGACCGAAGTACAGGAAGGTATGTACATAGCTACTCTTCCGTTTTTCCCTCTTGAAAAAAGAGTATATAATATTGAAGAAATAAAGCCTACTCAGCAGATAATGATGCAGCTTTATCCTGAGATATACAGCTGTATAGGATGTAATGCGTGTACAAAGGCATGTACACAGGAACTCAATGTTATGCAGTATATCGCATATGCTCAGAGAGGTGAGTATGAGAAGTGCGCAGAGGAAAGCTTTGACTGCGTAATGTGCGGTGTATGTTCATCACGATGTCCTGCAGGTATTTCTCACCCACAGGTCGCTATGCTTGCAAGAAGACTCAACGGAAAGTATATCGCTCCTGAGTGCGGACATCTTTCAGACAGAGTAAAAGAAGTAAATGAGGGAATTTTCGATAAGCAGATCGAAGAGCTCATGACTAAGGCAGTTGACAATATCGAAGAAATCAAGGATATGTACAACCACCGCGAGATCGAGAAGTAAGGGGGAGAGAATATGTACAAGATAGATAAGCTCAATGAACTTGCAAAGGTAGTTGCACAGAAGAGAGCAGAAAATGCAGCTCTCGAACCCAGAAGAATGACAGCAGAGGAGAAGGACGATCTCCTCGCTCATTTCCACCCTGATTACAAGCAGGACGAATTTACAGTTCTTTCAGCAGGTGTAAACAAGGGTGATAAAGTCCCGACACAGCTTGCAGCTCTTCTTCAGGGAAAGAGCCGTATAAGCGCCGGTGATGTTGATCTTTCTTCTCCTGACTATGAGACAGATGTACTCATTATTGGCGGCGGCGGTGCAGGTGCATCTGCTGCTATAGAGGCTGACGAAGCAGGCGTAAAGACAATGATCGTAACCAAGCTTCGTATCGGCGACGCGAATACAATGATGGCTGAGGGCGGAATACAGGCTGCAGACAAGCCAAATGATTCTCCTGCGATACATTTCCTTGATGCATTCGGCGGCGGACATTTTGCTGCAAAGCCCGAGCTCGTCAAGAAGCTTGTTACAAAGGCTCCCGAGGCTATTCAGTGGCTCAATAAGCTCGGAGTTGAATTTGACAAGGAACCTGATGGAACTATGGTCACAACTCACGGCGGCGGAACATCAAGAAAGAGAATGCACGCTGCAAAGGACTATTCAGGTGCTGAGATAATGCGAACTCTCCGTGATGAAGTCATAAATCGCGGAATACCGGTTATTGATTTTACTGCCGCTGTCGAGATCATTCTTGATGAAAGCGGTAAAGCAGCAGGTGCTGTTCTTATGAACATGGAGACAAAGGAGCTTCTTGTTGCTAAGGCAAAGACGGTTATCATCGCTACAGGCGGTGCAGGTCGCCTTCACTATCAGGGCTTCCCGACATCCAACCACTATGGAGCAACGGCTGACGGACTTATCCTCGGATATCGTGTAGGTGCAAAGCTTCTTTATGCTGATACTCTCCAGTATCATCCTACAGGCACAGGCTATCCTGAGCAGATTTTCGGTGCACTTGTTACTGAGAAGGTTCGTTCCCTTGGCGCAAAGCTTGTAAATATAGACGGAGATGTTTTCATGCATCCTCTTGAGACCCGTGATGTAACAGCAGCTTCTATAATCCGTGAGTGTACAGCACGTGATAAAGGTATCGAGACTAATCTCGGAAAAGCAATATGGCTTGATACCCCAATGATCGAGCTCATTCACGGTGAAGGAACTATTGAGAAGCGTATACCTGCAATGATGAGAATGTTCGGTAAATACGGCATTGATATCCGCAAGGAGCCTATCCTTGTTTATCCTACACTTCATTATCAGAACGGCGGACTTGATATTTCCGATGACTGTGCTACAGGCGTAGAGAACCTTTACGCAGCGGGCGAAGTTGCAGGTGGTATCCACGGACGTAACCGCCTTATGGGAAATTCACTTCTCGATGTTATAGTTTTCGGCAGAAATGCCGGTATATACGCAGCTGCAAAGGCTAAGGATACCGCTGCTCCCGAAAAACTCACTCTTGCTCACATTGAGAAATTCAATAAAGAGCTCGAAGCTTCAGGTGCTGCAAGTGAAATTGCTTCACCTATGCTTCTCCCACACTATGCAAGAAAAAAATAAAAATGAGGGACGCTGTCAAAAGCGTCCCCTAAATATGTTATAATAAAAGAAAGTTAAGTGATAAATCATGGATATGTTTAATGGGATACTGTCAATTCATGGCGTTTCCTTTCTTATGCTGTCAGTTATTGCCATAGCAGCACTTGGATATATACTTGGCAGAATAACTATAAAAGGCATCTCACTTGGTACGGCAGGTGTATTTATTGTTGCGCTTATATACGGCTGTATTTTCTATAAGGAGCTTTCCGCAGAGATCAATACTGATTTTGTCGGTAATGCCCTAAAGATCGTTGATAATCTTGGCCTTATACTTTTCGTAACAGCAGTCGGTTTTATTGCGGGTCCGAATTTCTTTGGAAACTTCAAGAGAAACTTCAAATCCTATGTTATACTTGCAATAATCATTATTTTCAGCGGCGGACTTGCCTGTGCGGGATGTATTCTTGTTGGCAGAAACTTTACTGATCTTTCAAATGAAGAATTTACTGCTATGCTTACAGGAATTCTTTCCGGTGCACTTACAAGTACTCCGGGTTTTTCTGCAGCTAAAGACGCAGTCGGAAGCGATGAGCTTCAGAGTATTGTTTCTGTCGGATATGCGATTGCTTATATATTCGGAGTTATTGGTGTTGTTCTCTTTGTTCAGATCATTCCAAAACTTACAAAAGCGGATATGGCAAAGGAAAGGGAGCTTCTTGCACCTTCTTCCTCAAAAGAAGGAAAAGAGAAAAAAATGTTCAAACTTATCGAAATGGATAGCTTTGGCATAATGCCTTTCGCTATGGCAGCGTTTTTCGGAATAATTATCGGTTCCTTCAAGTTCGGCAATTTTTCACTCTCAACAACGGGAGGATGTCTGCTGGTTTCACTGATTATGGGACACTTCGGACATATCGGAAAGTTTTCTGTTATGCCAAAGGATTCTACTCTGAAGGTTTTCCGTGAACTCGGACTTATGTTTTTCCTTATCGGTGCAGGAGTCTCTGGCGGTGCTAAATTTGTTCAGTACTTCGATGCCCTGTATTTTGTCTACGGAACGATAATGACAGTAGTGCCAATGATAATCGGTTTCCTTTTCGCAAAGTATGTGTTAAAGCTGAGCCTTCTCAACAATCTTGGTTCTATTACTGGCGGTATGACATCTACACCTGCACTTGGAACGCTCATAAGTACAGCAGGTACGGAAAATGTTGCGTCTGCATATGCAGCAACTTATCCTGTAGCACTCATTTCCGTCGTACTTGTTTC
>SFMO01000194.1 GCA_004554385.1 Ruminococcus flavefaciens | reverse complement strand
TGCGAGATCATCAATATGACCGGTGAGTCATACCGCCTCTCGCACCGCCAATCCATCACGCATTAGCCTTGTATACTTTGTGGCGAACGGCTTGTATATTTTCTGGCGGAAAATTGTATGTTTTACTTGACTTTTTACAACTGATTACCTTTTTTGTTTTTTATTATGTTTATAAAACCAAAGGTAAAGAGATGAAAAAAGATAAAAAGGGCATTTTATTGTTGCTTGGTTCACCTTTTGTTTCATTTATATTATGCACTTTGATATATAAGCTTACGTGTACATTTACAGTATCTCATAATAATTATTTACCGTGGCTGAGCCTGATTATCTGCACTTTGACTGAACTGTTTGCAGCCGGTACGCCCTACGCAACACCTTCACAACAGCTTCAAACAGCGTAAATACGCTGTTTTTTCATATACTAAAAACGACCTCAACGCCGTTTTCATCGCTCACATAGACCACATCGATCATCATAACGGCAATATTATGCTTCTCCTGCACCGTCAGACTGTCCCATATTTTCAGCGGCTCCTCCAGCGGTTTCGTGTCGATTGCCTTACGCTTACGAGTTTTGGTCTGGAGCTTTCTTTCAAGTGCCGACTTCTGCTCATGGAGTTTGCTCACCCTGTCCTGAATGTAGCTGAAAAGCACATCGTCCGCATCGGCAAGTCTGCCCATGAGCTTGCCAATCTCCTCATCGACCTTGATAATTTCCGTCCTCACGGCTTCGCTGTCGGGATCGGGTTTTGTGCTTTCGTGCTTTGCGATAACAAGCTGTTCAATGCGCTTGCACATTTCCATATAAACAATATCTTCGACCTGATCGGGCTTCAACTCCGTTGCGTAATCATGGGAACACCCTGTCATAGTTTTTCTTCCGTAATCGTAAAAATAACGGTATGTTCTGCCTTGCTTGTTAGTGCTGTGATTGATGTGCATAGCATATCGCAGTTACCGCACTTCATCATTCCCACAAGCCATGAGTTGAGTGCTACTCCATTGTTGTTGAATTTCTGATTATGACTTTTCTTGTCCTGAACTCTCAGCCATGTGTCCGCTGGGACAAGCCCCTCATGATATGCGACCTTAACAAAATAGCCCTGCTCACCGCCTGCGTGAACGAACAAGCCGTGAATGCCGTCATACGCTTCAATATCGTCGAGCATTTCATAGCCCTTTGATGAAAAGTATGCATAGACCTCCTTGTCAGCCCTCACATATAGCGGATTTTCAAGGATACGGCTTAGGTGCGACCTGTCCATATTGGAAATACCTGTCTTGGTTCGTGGGGTTGCTCTGGTGACATTGATGTTATTTTCCCTGAAATAATCAATGATTTTCAGGAGCGACATATCGGGATTTTGATACAGTTCATACGCCACACGCACTGCCTCAGCATTCTCCGAGGGAACAAGCACCGAGCCTGTCTTGCCGTTAATTGTTCTTCTTTCGGGAGTATATCCGAACTGAACTTTACCGCCCTGATAAAAGCCTGTTTCCCTTGCCTTAGTCTGGAAAGCATCAGCCACTCTTGCGGCGATCGTCTCACGCTCAAACTCTGCGAAGTTCAGCAGATTGTTTCGCATCATTCGCCCCTCTTTTGTCTCCGTATTAAACGGTTCTGAAAGAGAATACACGGTCACACCATAGCGGTCAAGCTCGTCCGTAATATTCAAGTATTCCCTCATATTTCTGCTGAAACGGTCATACTTCTTCACGATGATTCTGCTGATAAGACCCTCACGGGCATCACTCATCATCTGCATAAATGCAGGACGGTGCATCACATCTTTGCCCGACTTGCCGTCATCGCAGTAGATACGATAGTTGCATTCGCCCACAAACCTGATACACTCCTCCTTCTGTGCGGAAATGGACAGCGAATTGTTGCCCTTATCCTTGTCGCTGACGGAGCGGCGTACATAGATAGCCGTGATACCGTCATTCGTTTTAGTTGATTTTCTCATTGTTGACCTCCAATTGCGTTTGCAATCGGACGGTTGGTTTTACATCTATATCATAGCGCAACCGTCCGAAAATTGCAACAGCATAATCATAACTGTAATCTTTTTCGGCAGATTGCCAGATCATTCAGTTGTTTCTTCTGTTTCGTTGCGGCGCATTGCACCGAGGAAAATATCGTACATCTTGTTGATCTTCTGCTGTCTGATCGTTTCGGGAACATCATCGGGGTAAGAAACTCTCACCTTGATACCCTCATCAGATACATAGTCAACTGCCTTCTCTCTTTTCTCTACGGCAGATGTTGTATTCAAATTTTTAGTCCTTTCCGACAGCTTTTTCTTTCTCGCTGTCTGTCATTTCGGGTTTGGTTATCAGCATCATCGCATCTTTCAGCTCATGCTGGATCGTGTAAGTATCGCAGTACCAGTTATCGACATACCGCTTGCAGACGGCAAGCTGAATGTCAAGAGGTCTGCGGCGGAGCGTACCCTCAGTCATACGCAAAAGTTTTGCGACAGCAGGCAGGAAATAAAGACATTCATCGCCCTTATGCTCCGCTATCTCGTCACGCTGTACGGCATAATCGTCCGAAGTGAATTTTGCAATGATCTCATCAACGGACTCCTTGTAAATGCCGTCATAGTTGAACAGCATACGCTCTTTGTCGAAACGCCCTTTGAACGGAATACCGCTTGCGGCGAGGGCAATGCTTATCAGCTTTCCCTTGTCAGAATTTATTGAAACATATTCCTTGTTACTGCTCTCATAATCGTCACCAACGAGGAAAACATAGTCACTCATTCAAAGCCCCCTTTCCGTCAATTACTGCCTGAGTAGCTATGGGGAAAACTGCTGTGCTTGGCGGCAGTATCGTCCTGCTTGTCCTCATCGTCCGTGACCGAGGAAGTGCCGTCCGCATCATCATCGGACTGCTCACCCTCACGGAGCTTTTCAAGCTGTTCATGCTCACGCTCGATTGCGGAGAACAGGTCTTTGCCGCTCAGCTTGTACTTGTCGGACAGGAACATGATGTAGAGCTTGTTATATTCTGCTCTATCCTTATCAAGCTCCTTTGTCTCGTCAGCGATAGTTTTCTCACGCTTTGCGATCTTCTTTTCGAGCTTCGCCAGCTTGTCAGCGATAGAAGTCGTAGCCATATCATCACCACCATTCTGAAATTTTAGTCGAGCCGATACCTCAGCCCCATACTAAAATTATAGCGCACTTTCGGGGTGAAAGTCTATTCGCAGTGCGCATGAAGTTGAGTGCGCCATAAAACTTTTCTTATCGTGAAATTGTTATGGGGAATTTTGAAATGAGTATAAAAAATGCAGAGTTGTGAAATGCCCTGCACTATATATGATTATCCATTTTTAGGAATAAATAAGGAAATACCTTTAGCCTTCTTTAAGAGACCTTTTTATACGGCTTAGTGATTCGGGAGCGATACCGAGGTATGTAGCTATGTATTGTTGCTTGACCATTTGGCATATTTCGGGAAACATTTTCCTGAAATGAAGATACCTTTCTGACGCACTCTCCACAAGAAAGCCGTTCTCCCTGTATATCTTGTATTTTAGAGCATTTTCAAGAAGCTGAATATATGCGCTTTTTAAGGCATCATTTTCATTTATAAGCAACTTGATCTCGCTCACATTAAAGAGCATAAGCGTGGTGTCCGTGAGAGTTTCCCACTCGGTCAGGCTTTCGCCGTAGCCGAACATACCCTCGTCCATACACAGCGTTCCCGTTATGGAAAATCCGCGCGTGATGTCATTGCCGTCACTGTCGATATAATAGCACCGTGTAATTCCGTCGAGGACTAATGCGGCGGTATTGGTTTTTTCACCGATATGCTGTATCAGAGTGCCTTTTCCGATGATACGAAATGTCGAGAGCTTAACTATCCGTTCAAGTATCTCGGTATCCAATCCAAGGTCATATTTTTCGGATAGTGATGTGAGCTGTTCAATAATGATTTGTTTATTCATGATACACCTCATGCAGTAAAAATAAAATATGCCACCGAAATAAGATTCATTCCCCCGTGTGCGATCATCGGCACGATAAGTTTTCCACTCTTTCTATAACCCCATATCCAAAGCAGACCTACAAGGAAAGAATGTCCCATATTGAACCAATCGAGCATTCCGAACAGAACGTTAAACAGCAGAAGTGCCGCTGTCTCTCCGAACACATCGCCGCAGAAAAACTTTGCAAGTCCTCTGAAATATATCTCCTTGCAGATGCCGCTTACGAAGCCGAGAGATATTATCATAAGAACGATCTCACCGACGGAGAGTCTGTTCCAACCCGGAAAAGCAAGCTCTGTTCTGCATTTGCTTACAAGTAACGAAAGCAGGCTGACTGCGGAAGAAACAGCCGCAAGAACCACACCGAGCGTTATATCCCTTCTGAGAGTTTCTTTTGAGTAAATCTCATTTTTCAGCGAAATATTATTCTCCTTGTAAAGCAAAAGCGCCTTCGGCAGAAGAATGATATTTGCAAGAATAAGCACAAGGCAATAGGTATTCAAATCGGCATTTGCGAAGCTCGCAATATCGAGCAGATTCATACCCGTCTGATAGCTTTGACAAGCCCTGAGCAACTCATATCCTGCGACAATGAATGTTAGTAAAACGGTTGTTGAAATAGCCTGTCTTGCGTTTTGAAATTTTGTGTTGTTCATTATCATCACCTCAAGATGATGATAGCACATTAACAAGCAATTGTCATTGACTTATGTTAAGAAAAAATAATTCTACAGATAATCTGACCGCCTAATAATCCCCCATCAATTATACCATATCGTCCCCGAAAGAGCAATCCCATTTCCGAGAAATCCACCCTCCGAAATCACCGTCATCATACACAGAAATTCCATGTTGAATCTATGCAAGAGGGAGAATCGCCATGAACAAAATGTAAACTTTTCAGAAAATCATGAGCATTTTCTCAAAAACGTCGGTAGTAAAGTAGAAGGGTATTTTCATGGGCGGTCAGGCAGGGCAAAAATTTGAATGTAACGATAAGCATATCGACATTCAAAATCGGCTCAGGGAGAGCCGAACGGAAGGTTTCACCAGACTGCCGCCCACCCAGCATAGTAACTGCGCCGAAGCCCAGTAAAATACTCTCAGAGCCGTGCGGAACAGAGATAAAGTCGCATAGCTCCAAACACGCAGGAGCGTGAAAAATCGCCGTGAAACGGCGAAATACAAGTGAGGGCGTGAAACGCCCGATCAATTTTCACAAGCACGGTATGTCGTATTACGATTATGGAAAATCGTAAACCACATACGGCTTGTCAGGGGAAATTTCCCCTAAGACCCCTGAGAGCGATTGCAGGAGCAATCGAAGAACGGCGGCAGAACCGCCGAGAAAGTGAGGACATCAGAATGTCAATATTCAAAAAGCCCGAAAAAGGTTTCCTTGCAAAGCTGTTCAAGCATAAGCAAGTCGAGGAGCTTGCAGAGGAACTTGCCCACACTTATGCGGAGGAAATGCAGGCGGATATGCTGTCAGATAATTCTGAAACGGATACCGCCGAGGACACCGCTACTGAGCCTGTTCCAATGTTGGAAGTCACAGAATCGGGCGAGGTAGATTTCACAGAACCGCCCGAAACCACCGAGGGCGAATCTCCACCGCAGGACACCGAGCCGAGCGAAGTCCGCAAGCACCTTATCACATTCCGAGTGAACGACATGGAGCTTGAAGCGATCAACCGCAGATATGCTGAAACGAGTTTCAGAAGCAGGGGCGATTTTTGCCGTTATTCTGCATTGACCGTAATGAACGTGGAGGAAGATACCGAGGACATCAAGCAGATAGCAAGGTATATTTCCTCAATATCAAATTCGTTCAATCAGGTAGCCCACCGTGTCAACAAAGGCGGTAAACTTTATGATGAAGATATTTCCGATATGAAAGCGAGGTTAGAAGAAGTTTGGCGATTACTCGTATCCATACGATCCACACGGGAACATACGGTGCAATTGCTTATATCTGCAACCCGGACAAAACCGCAGACGGCAAATATGTTGTTAGCAACTTGTGCGTATCTTCTCCATCTGGAGCATCAGAACAGTTTAGGAACATCAGGCAGACAGTCGGCACAGGACGAAGCCGAAGCGAGTGCCAGCACATAATACAATCATTCGCTCCGGGGGAAGTCACTCCCGAACGGGCTTTGCTTATCGGGCAGGAACTTTGCAAGGCGCTTTTCAATGACGAGTATCAGTATGTGCTTGCCGTCCATGTAGACCACTCTCATGTGCATAATCACATCATCGTGAACAATGTGAACTTCTACACGGGCAAGACCTTTGAGACTGAACATAATCAGGGAAAAATTCCCGAACGAGCGTGGAGCAAACTCCGCACGATTTCGGACGAACTTTGCAGAAAACAAGGACTATCTATCATCGAAAATCCGCATCTTTCAAAGGGTAAGAGCCATTGGGAGTGGGAGCTTGACCAGCAGAATTTGTCGTGGAAAGAACAGCTAAAAAGAACTATCGACGAGGTTATCAAGGCCAGCGAGGATTTTGAGGATTTCCTTGCGAAATGTGCTGATTTCGGAATACTTGTAGACTACAATCCCGACCACAAAATCGACCTGAAATTTATGCTTGCGGAGCAAAAGGAACGCAATCCGAGGGCGAAAATGACGAGGGCAAAAACGCTGGGCTACTTCTATGAGAGCAAGCAGATCAGAAGGCGTATCGAGAGTTACAAGTACCAAATGTCGCACCGCCCGACAGCAAGAATTATCCGCACCACAGCGGAGAAATTCCAACAGTCTCAGGGCTTGACTAACTGGGCAGACCGTGAGAATATGAAGGCAGCGAGCAAGGCTATCAACGAAATGACCGCCGATAACACCACCCTTGAAGAATTGGAGAGTGCAGCTCTCACGGCTTTTTCACAAAGAATGTCTGCCAAAAGCGAACAATCCGCCCTCCGAAAGCAGTGGGACGAGATACAAGAACTGTTACCGCTTGTCGAGGAAGTCATCAAGTACACAGACATTCACAAGAGATACAAGTCGCTCACAGGCAAGGAGCAGACCAAATTCGGCAAGCAATGCGCCTATGAATTGTCGGAGTATGACAGGCTTTTTGCGAAAATTCGGGAGATCGTTCCGGAGGGAAAAGTCCCGTCACCTGAACTTCTGCGTAAGCAATTGGAGAAGATTCAGGAGCAGTACAACGAGCAGTCAGCCAAGTACGATACCTCAAAGAAAGAAGCGGACAGACTTGCCCAGCAGATACAGAAAAAGCGGCAGAGCCAAAAGACGCTCGACCGCTACTTACAGAACGAACAGGCTGCCAAGAGAAAGAAAAGTCAGCTTGAATAAAAAACGGCAGGGAGGGTGTTCTCCTTGCCGTGCTATCATATTAAGTATGATTATCGTAGCTCCTTCATTGTAAAGCAACTTGAATCGACATAGCATTTTTGTCCTGTATCAAGCCTATGAAGAACCATCTTGAAACGTTCATCATCAAAGCTGTAATCACAGTTGTTAACAAAACATTCATCAAATACCATTTTATCATGAACGTATTGCTGTAATATATTTTCATTACAGCTCATTGGTTCTTCAAGAGCTGTATGAAGAATTTTAAATTCATCAAAAAAATTGATTAATTCATCTGGGCAGTGTTTAGTAAGCAATGCAACTGGATATTCGGCACACAAATAACCATAACACTTATCATAACTAACTACGATTGTTGGTCTCAGCAAATACCAATAATTATCCGCCCAATTATCCCAATCTCCACAATGGAAATTACTGAAGGCGTTAATTGCTCTACATACAGACCTGAATTCATATTTACTCTTATTCTCAATAGCTCTTGTGAATATTTTTGTATAATCCATAATCATTGCTCCCCTTATGTATAGAATTATACATCACCACCGCTAATAAGTCAACCCTAAATCAACAAAAAAAGAAAGGAAACAACAACTATGAGCAAAATCGGATATATCAGAGTTTCAACAGAACATCAGGAGACAGCAAGACAGCAGGAGATCATGTGCGACTATCAGGTAGACCGCATCTTCTCCGAGAAGATTTCGGGAGCAAACAAAGCCCGACCTCAGCTTAAAGCTATGCTGGACTATGTGCGTGAGGGTGACACGCTCTACATCGAGAGCATCAGCCGTTTGGGACGTTCAACAAAGGACTTGCTGAACATCATCGACACCCTCACTGACAAAGGGGTAACGCTCATCAGCCACAAGGAGAACATCGACACCGATACTCCTGCGGGCAAATTCATGTTGACCGTGTTCGCTGCACTTTCTCAGTTGGAGCGTGAACAGCTCAAACAGCGACAGCGTGAGGGCATCGAGATCGCTAAGGCTCAGGGCAAGTACACGGGCAGAAAGCCCATTGAAATAGACTGGACGAGGTTTGGTCAGCTCTATGGGGAATGGAAGTCGAAGAACATCACAGGGCGTGACTTTATGCGGAGAATGGGCTTGTCGGCAAACACCTTTTACCGCCGTGTCAGGGAGTATGAAGCCACTCACGGCATTGCCGAGCCTGTTTCTGCATGAGCATATTGCACCGAGGATTTATATAATATTGCTGCGCAATGCACAATTATTATTACAATTACTCCGCAGGGCTGGACTCCTGTCTTGTCATGGGATATAATGTTTCTACAATAAAACACAGGAGGGATACAGCTATGTTAAAGATACCCGAATTGGCTATGCCGAGATCACGCAAGGTCACTACTGTCTGCAATGGTAAGCGTGAGGTCTGGACGGACTACGAACAGGCAAAGGCATATTTCCTTGAACTCATGATGTCCACTGACGGCGAGGAGCATGAACGTGCCGAATGCGTTTATATCCAGCTCTTGCATGGGCTTGACGAGTGCAGTGATGAGGACGAATAAACAAAGAAAAGAGCGAGTTGTCAGAATGTAATGACAACTCGCTTTGTTTATGTTTGAGAAAGATCGTATTTAAGCAAATCCGAATAATTCTACCGATAGTATTCAGCAGGTATCGGCTCGTGGGAGATGCAAAGGTCTCTGTCTGCTTTTGCCCATATTCTCTGCGCCGTATCCGTCATCTTCCTTGCATCACAGACATAAACCAAGGCATTGCCAAGCTGTGAATAAGTGACCGCACCCGTATATTCAAATGCCTCCTTGTAATTGGGATAGTATTCCGAAACGCAGGTGTCTGCTGCTGCGGTAAAATGCGTATGAAACGGTGGAGACACAAGCATATTGCCCTCGTGATCTTTTATTGTGATCGTAAATGGTTCGGGATTCAGTCTGTCAGGTATTTGCAGGCGTTCGTCAACGGCATGAAGATAGGTGTTTTTGTCATGACCTACACCGATCAGCAGTACCTTTCCCGATTCTTCGTATAGTCTGCTCAGACAGCCGCCGACAGGTGCAGGAGAGGCTGAATGCTCCTCGCCTTCGACCCATTCCGCTGCACTTTTGCCAAATACCGTATGCGCCCTGTGCAGGGAACGGACACCGTCCGTGCGGAAGGCTGCCACCCTTGCAAGAGTACCGATACAAGGCATCGTTGATCTGACATCGTAAAACGGATTGCTTCTGCAAACACTGTTCCATGTATGAGTCGGCACGATAAACAGACCGTCCGAAAGATATTCGCTGAATGCATCTATAAAACCGTCTGCACCGTTTTCGATTTTGCCGATCTAACGCAGAGAACAGTGCAGCGTCAGTTTGTCATCGTTCTTTACTCCGCAATTTTTCAGAAATTCAAATATATCATTCTTTGTGATCATGAACCGACCTCCCTATTACTTACCACTTCAAATCTCCGTCACCGCCCATAGCTATTGTCATTTCCTCGATCTTTTCAAGCGGAAAAGGCGATGTGGCAAGCGGCTTCATGGCGATCGACATCAGCTTCATAGGGTTATCATCGGCGGCGATGCGGTTTGAACTGAGTGCTCCGCATATCTTGCACCGATGAATGATAGCCCATTCACCGTTTTTTCTGACCCATACGCTGACAGCCTCCATAATACCTCCGCAGTCTGCCGAACGGTCGCCCGGTTCATTGTCTAAATGCTGACTTGACAAGCAGTATGGACAATGATTTCGGTGATCGCTGCCTGCACCTGTCGGCACGACAGGTTTGCCGCAGAACTTACATATAAATGTATCATTGCATGGGTGTGTTTTATAATATCCTTTTTCAAGTGTTTTTTTCTTATGTTCCCTGTTCATGGGGATACCTCCTGAAAGTGTGATATATCCTTTCTTCCGGGAGGAGCGTGGGATCACAGTTAACCTCCCGGTTACGCTGCAATCTCCAGTTTTCTGTTTTTAATCAAAAGTCATTTCTCCTTAAAATCATGTTATTAACGTTTTTTGTAAATTATAAGCTCGGGATTTTTACCGTCCTTTTCATAGGTACAGACAAGAATAAACTCCATATTCGCCAGCACACCAAAGCACCGATCACCGCCAAATTCACATTCGAGCTGATTGCCAAGATAGGTCGTGTTGTCGTCAAGGAATTTCACAGCGTTTCCGTTTGGCAGTCTGTACGGCAGATTTACATAGCTTCCCACAAGGGCATTGAGTTTATCCAACTTCGGCATACCCTCAATCTGCAATGCATTGATCTCAGCGATCAGCGTTTGCTTGAACTTATCAAACTCTCCGCCGTCCGAAAGCTGTTCGTATCGCTTCCAGTAGTCAAGCTGCGGCAGAGCCGACCTCAGATATTCTCTGACTTCGCTCTCGGGGTGTTCGGCACTCACCATATTTTTCACACATATTTCGATCAGATCGTCCATATTGCTGTACATATATTCACCGTCGGCATAGCACCATTTGCAGTAGTCCTCGTTGAGAGTGCCGTCTGCTTCGTGGCTTATGATACTGTCATCAAGCGGCATACCGCAGCACTGACAGATCAGCTTTCTTGGAGCGCCTAATAGTGTATTTATCGACACATCGAAAAATTCGGACAGCAATTTCAGGGTTTCCGTGTTCGGTACGGTCTCGCCTGTCTCCCAACGGCTTACTGCCTGCCTTGTGACAAAAATCTTGTTGGCAAGCTCCTCCTGCGACATACCGTGCTTTATCCTAAGTTCCTGAATGATGTTTTTAGTTTCCATAATATCACCTCACCTATATCATAGCATATATCAAGGCATACTGCAAGCAACTGTCTGTTGCATTAAACGCTGTGTACCCTGAAAACCAGTATTCCCTTGACAATAAGCAGCAGAAACACGACCGTCACCGCATATGGCAGTCTTGCAGCGGTCAGAAATAGCACGGCAATAATGCTCAGCACAAAGGAAGCAACGGTCACTGCGCTGCGTCCCTTTTCGATATGCCTGTATTGCATCAGCACCTTGACTGCACCTGCTGCAATCAGCAGGATCATCAAGCCCCAGCAGACACAGGCGAACGGTAATGCAATTTGCGTATACCGCAGTAAACTGACCGCTGTAAATGTGCTGCCCAGCTTCTCCGGGTAAAGCGGCAGGATGAGCAGCATCAGCGCCATGATGTCGGTGCAGCCCGTCAGCAAGTCGAGCAGATCGGCAATATTTTTACGGTTATCGTCCTGTGCGGCGGTGATGAGTTCCTCCGAGGACAAGAGCTCGTCGATCGTGACCGAGAAGTATTTGGAGATCTCCTTCAGGGAATCAATGCTCGGGTAGCCCTTTCCGGATTCCCATTTTGAGATCGCTGTGCGTGATACGAAAAGTGCCTGCGCAAGCTCTTCCTGTGTCAGACCTTTCTGCTTTCTCAAAGTCTGTAATTTTTCGCTGAATTCCATTTGTGTTCCTCCGTCAGACTGACAGTGCCGTGATACAGCAGATACAGTCCTGCACTCAGCAGCAATGCCCCGATAATATCCGTCAGCCAGTGTACGCCCGATATTGTCCGCCCCACGACCATAAAGAGCGTGAAAGCAGTAGTACAAGTATATATGATCTTTTTTACAGCACTGCTCTGTACCCTTCGCCACACTTGAAAGGCAAGCGTCGGCATCACGCTGACAACAAGCAATGTCGTTGAGGACGGATAGGAGGCTTCCATACGTCCCTCAATGAGAATCGGGCGGTAGTTGATCGGTATCATCTCAAAGATCAGATAGCCTGCGATCACGAGGATATAATATACCCCAAGCAGCAGGATATCGCTGTCTACTTTGAACAGGCTTTTTCTTCTTACAAGTTGAACAAGACCGAGTATACCAAATCCCATACAGACGGCTATCGGCACAAGTCCCAACCAATCAGTGACAGTGTAGAGTACCATATGTACGCCTGTCAACTTATGAAACCACTGATTCAGTCCAGCAAAGCCGATGTTCGTTCCGTTCTGTCCGACAGGCTGCACGTCCACCGTCTGTATCAGCATCGTCCAGACGATGAAAGCTGCCATCATCCCCAAGCCTGCAAGTAGCAATTTTCTTCCATTCTTTTCCATTACATCAGATCCTTTCGTTCATTGCCTTTCGGCTGATCTCAGGATACCATGGAACTGTGAAAATGTAAAGAACCGCTGCGTCACATCGGCGACACGGAGCGTGTCATCGGCGAAATACCGGTGTTTTTTGGGGCATGGTGGCACCGGATCGCCACACTTTTTTAGATCAAGCTCTGCTTTCAAACGGTCTGCCAAACGAGCCGATCTCAATAAGATTTCCCTCCGGGTCAGCAATATAGCAAGTACGCTGTCCCCACGGTTCCGTGGTCGGCTCTAAAACAGGCGTTGCACCCTTGCTGACAACATCATGAAAAGCTGCATCGACTTCATCAAACGTGTCCACATACAATGCGATCTCGGAATGACCGTTGAGCCCCTTTACATACTCATATTTGTGGCTCGTCATGTTCTCAAAATCTTTCCTGCCGTAGAGCAGGAACAGCGTGCCGTCCTTGACAAGATACACGTTTGAAGTATCTTCCGCCTCTTTGATCTCGAAGCCGAGGACATCTCTGTAAAAGCGTATCATTTTGCCCATATCATCGACAAAAAGTCCGAATCCGTCAAGTCTCATAAAAATACTCCTTTCATTTGATCGGGTGCCGTATGACTGTTTTCAGCTTGTCGGGGGAAACCTTCCTTGCGTCCGAAAGATAGATCTCGTGATGAAAACGGCTCTGCGAAATATCCAGAGAATACCCCTGCACTGTCATGTATTCATGCATAAGCTGTACCGTTGCAGGCTCATCATCATAGCCGCCGATGTGCATACACTGCACGCACAAACCCTCATCATAGGTCAGAAACTCCACTTTGGAGAAATCCGTTTTCTTCTTGCGTGTCGCTTCCTCTATCGCCCAGTCAAAGTCTGTTTTTGTGACAAAATCGGGCAGGCGTATCAGCGACACCCACTTGAAATGTTCCTTGTGAGTATAGTCCACGCCCTGAACTCCGTCCTGCCACCAGAATCCCTCCAGCGGCGGCACGACATAATCAAAATAGCCCTCTATCTGATGATCGCCCTTTTTGCTCATTTTTATCGTATAGGCGATTCCGTACAGCAGTTCGATCGCCTGCTTGTACTCGCCGCCCTCAGCATTCGGATCACCCTCACCACGCACGGCGATATAGTTCATGGTTGGAACGGTGACGATCGTCGGCTTCTTCGGGGGCATATAGTATTCCTTGTATTCTTTTTTGAAATCGAACGGCATATCATTTTCTCCGTTTCTTCGGCTCCGGCAGTTCGTCATACATCGCCGTGATAAGCTGAAACAAAAATTCCTTATCGTCCACATTGTCCACAAGAAGCATTTCCTTTGCCCCCTCATAGGGAAGCTCCAGTGCCGCATCGGGCATCAGCTCACGGGCGGACTTCACAGGCTTCACGAGAAAACGGTCATCATATACTCCGCCGAAGATCCTGCCACGATAGTACAGGATATATTCGCCCATCATAGCTTTATGAGTGATCTCATCAAGGTCAGAGAGCTGTTCGAGAATAAAGCTGAGATATTCCTTTGTTGACGGCATATTATCACCCTCTATCTAAAATATGCTTTCATTATACACCATTAAATGTGACAACTGTATGTCATGTTTCATATTTGATGTAAATGTTTTTTGCAAGCTCCGCAAACTCCTGCCGGTATTCCTGCGGCGAAACAATTTCCGCACTATCGCCAAAGGTCAGGATATAGCTGAAAAACGATTGCTTGTCCGACCATGTGAAATCCATCACTAAATTTCCGCTGTCATCATATTTCAGAAAATCCGCTCCGAACTCGTCTATAATACGCCATTTTACGGAAATATCAAATTTTACGGTTGCTTTTATTTCGCCCTTTGTATGCCTCAGCTTATCGGAGGTGTATTTGGGAATAACTCTGTCCTCACATCTATCATCAGTGATAGCAAGCTCCGTCATTCGGGTGAGCTTGAACATTCTGTAATTCTCACGCTCGGTACAATATCCCCACACATACCAGGCAGACCACTGAAAGATCAGATGATACGGTTCTATCCTGCGCTTGCTCTCACCATTTGGGGAGTAATAGCAGAACGTGATAAGATGCCGCTGTTCTATCGCCTGTTTGATCAGCTCTATCTTATCGGCGATTGCAGATTTATCCCAGCTTGACAGATCAATGATGATATGATTATCTACATTCACAGAGGTCATATCATCAGCAGAGAGTTTCTCCATAAGCTGACGATAGTGGTTCGTGCCGCTGACACTGTCAAGGCTTCGCAGTCCCGAAAGTATCGCCTGCATATCACCGGAAGAAAGCAGTGTGCGGTCTATTTTGTATCCGTCCATGATCGAAATGCCGCCGCCCTGTCCCTGCTCGGAAACAATGGGGATACCCGCTATATTGATCGACTCAATATCACGCAGTATCGTCCGCCGTGACACCTCGAATTTCTCTGCAAGCTCCTGTGACGTTACTTTGTCACGCTGCAAAAGTACTGAGAGTATGCCGATCAGCCTGTCTATTTTCATTCTTAGCACCAGCTTTCCGGTTTGTGTTGTTTTTATTATAGCATAGAATTCAGGCAGCGTCAATTGGTTTTGTGTATAGAAAAATAGCAGAACATCGCATTGTAGTTAAGCTATATTTGAAAATAAATCCTTATAGTATTCAGTCCTGAGTATGAGCTTTTACTCAATGTGATGATGACTTGCCAAATCGAGCGAGAATAAAGAAAAACTTACAAACTAAATCTGAAAAGAAAAACAGAGCTATATCTTCCGTACACGTTTACGGAGGACATAGCCCTTTACTTATGCTTTAATTATATCAGTCCTGAATCTCCTGCATCATAGTCGCACCGTCCTTGAATCCGACTTTGTAGGCAGCTCTCATCTCAGCAGAGGCAGTCTCGCTCACGCAGTCGAGGAGCTTGTGAAACACATCAATCTGCTCCTCACTCAGCGAATCTTCAAAGGGGATACAGAGCTTGTTGAACTCATCAGAGAACTCAGCGGAGTGGATTTCACCCTGTCTGTAATTGTACATCGCATCAATCATTTGTATCTGTCCTTTCGGTTTTATTGTTGTAAAACCAACCGTCCAAACTTTACCAAATAATCGTTGTTAAGGTGTTGCCTACGGCACTCTATTGAAAAACAAGTATACTGTAATAATCAAGCGATTGTTTATATTATCAGTGGTGCTTACGGTATTTGAGATTTTTCTTTGTAATTACACAAGCTTTACAACAAAACCCATAATAGAATCCATTGATACATCAGGGATACAGTCAGAAGGTAATGTTACTTCGGAAAATGGCTCTCTTATTATTACTTCCGACAGTTCTATCTTTATTAATGAACCGCCGATATATACACGCGCAATAATTATTGAGCAGAAACAGGCTCACAAAGAGGCGGTTAATCCCATTGAAGTTGCTCCTTAAAGTAGAACCCCAAAACGGAATTTAAAAAACACTGTAAAATTGTCAACTGTAGTCTTTAGGAAGGTGAAAAACTATGAATAGGGAAATTAATTCCTTTATTAATAAATATGTTAAAGAAATTCAGAATAACAGTGCGGCATTATTTTTAGGTGCAGGTTTTTCTAAAAGTGCTGGTTTTGTTGACTGGAAAGAACTGATTCGTGGAATAGCTGAAGATTTAGGACTTGAAGTTGATAAAGAACACGATTTAGTTGCATTAGCTCAGTATTGCTATAATAAGAACGGGAATAGGAGTATAATCAACGATACTATTTTTAATGAATTTAATAAAGAAAAAAGCTTTGGTGATAATCATAGAATAATTGCTCGCTTGCCTATTTCTACAATATGGACAACAAATTATGATTCCCTAATAGAGGACGCTTTAAATGATGCAAAACGTGTAGTTGATGTAAAGAGTAGAGACTCACAGCTTGCTCTAACAAGAGCTCACAGAGATGCAATTGTCTATAAAATGCATGGTGATAAAAACAATCCTGATGAAGCGGTTCTTATAAAAGATGATTATGAGAAATATTATCGTGCACATGCAAATTTTATTACGGCATTAAGTGGTGACCTTATATCCAAAACATTTCTGTTTATTGGATTCAGTTTTACTGATCCAAATATTGATTATATTTTAAGTAGAGTCAGAATAGAATATGATTCCAAAAATATTAGGCAACATTATGCTATTATGAGAAAAATCAAGAAATCAGATTACAAAAAAACTGATGGCAGTTTTGATGAAGCTGCGTACGAATATAATAATCGGAAACATGATTTTTTCATTGAAGACTTGAAACGTTATAACATAAAAGCTGTATTGATTAATGAGTACAGTGAGATAACTGATATTTTAAACGAAATAAGTAGAAGAATAAATAGAAATAATATATTTATATCTGGTAGTGCAGCAGAGTATGGTAAATACAAGGAAAAAGAAGCAATAGATTTTATTTCAAATCTTAGCAAGCGATTAATATCTGAAGAATTCAATATTATATCTGGTTTCGGACTCGGTGTTGGCAGTGCTGTTATAACTGGTGCTTTAGAAGAAATATACATGCAGAGTAATTCAATAAATGAGGACAGGCTGCTTCTCCGACCATTTCCACAGGGGCTTGAAGGTTCAAAACGAGATGAACTCTGGAAAAAGTATCGTCAGGATATGATTTCACGCGCGGGTGTGTCAATTTTTCTATTTGGAAATAAGTTAGAAAATGAAAAAATTCAAAAAGCAGGCGGTATGCTTTCTGAATTTGAAATTGCAAAGGAGAAACATAATCTTATAGTGCCTGTTGGCATTACCGGATATGTTGCTAAAGATATTTGGAATAAAATTAAAGAAAAACCAGAAGATTACTATACAAACATAAATAATGACTTGATGGAAGCATTTGAAAAGCTTAATGATGATTTTGTTGGAACGGAACAACTAATTGAAAATATTATTTCGTTTATTAAGTTTTTTAAAAGTGAAAAGTATAATTCTGTTTAACTATATACTTATTAATTAGAACTGTGTGTATGAGATACTAATATGTTTAAAGTCTGAGAATACACGATAATATAAAAATACTATGATATGAAGGTGCGTTTTATGGTTTATCATATACTTGAATTGTATCTGAGACAAAAAGCGGATTATAGAGAGAAAAGTTTAAAGATTGCTAATGTAAAGAATAATTTAACTGTATCTTACATATGTTTGATTATTTTGTTTGTTATTGGAATAGCAGAACTATTCTTCCCAATACCAGAGGTGCTTATCGCTGAAGCTGTTACATTTGTTGTATTATTTATGTTGATTTTTATAATAGATCGAAAAAGCATAAAAAAATCAAAAGATAGAGTAAAAGCTTATGATGAATTTTTGAATGAACTACAAAAGAAATTAATTATTAATGATATTAATTGGGCTGAAGAAAAGAGAATAGAATATTTAATCTTAGAATGCGATAATTTGATTAATGCACAAAGTAAAGAAAGAAGACGAATAATAGGTTATGCTCAAATTATAGTATTGCCGATAGCGAAAATAATAGCAGATATTATAAAAGATAAAGTAGGGACGGTTTCTATAATTGCAATTATAAGTGTAATATTTGGAATATTGCTTACAGCATTAGTTTGCTTTGTCTTTATAAACATTGTTGCAACATTGACTGACCTACTTTTAAAAACAGGATCTATAAATGAGATTAAAAATTTAAGGAATACACTCAAGGATATTAAAATGAGACAAAATTAGAGTGGATTAGCTGATACTTTGCTTGCTAATAATATATTGCTTATAATAATACTGAACTGTTCGGTATTTTATAAAGTATGGATTACAGGCTCAAATACAAATTACATCCTTTATCAACGCTTGCATCTGCAGGCGTTTTTTATAGCTCTTACAATACCAAACGGTACATAACTGAAGCGAGAAAAGTTATTTTTGAAGGGATATAGCTACGTGAGGTTGCATATACAAACGACGGGTCAGTAAGCCAATAAAAGTGGTTTGTGCGGCAGTGTGAGGCATAGCAGACACAAAAAGCAGTGCAGATTCCTATTTCCTTCAAAACAGTTGATTTTTTCTGCGATATAGAGTATAATATAAGTAATAAAAGCAAAGGAGGAACGGCAATGGGAATATACCTTAATCCTGATAATATGGATTTTCAAATAGCCATTAATTCAGAATTATATGTTGATAAAAGCGAGTTAATAAAGAGTACGAATAATTTGATTTATACGGAGCAGAGATTTATATGTGTAAGCAGACCAAGACGCTTTGGAAAATCAATGGCTGCTAATATGCTTGTTGCTTATTACAGCAAAGGCTGTGACTCTAAAGAAATGTTCAGCAAATACAAAATATCGTCCGCTCCAACCTTTGAAAAGCATCTGAACAAATATAATGTGATTCACATTAATATGGTAAACTTTCTTGGAGAATCAAAAAATATTGACGAAATGATACAATTCATATGCGAGGATATTATTGACGAAGTTATTGAACAGTATCCTGATTTGAATATGCCGAGAAGAAAGACACTGCTTAATGTTTTGAATAAAGCTTTCGCTCAGTATAAAATTCCATTTATATTTATAATAGATGAGTGGGACTGTATATTCAGAGAACTTAAAAATGATAAGGAATCTCAGGAGAAGTATCTTGATTTTTTAAGGGATACATTAAAAGATCAAAGTTACGTTGCCCTTGCGTATATGACAGGAATACTGCCAATAAAAAAATATGGTAAGCACTCAGCTCTTAATATGTTTACAGAAATAGCAATGACTAATGCTGCTCCGATACAGGAGTTTACAGGCTTTACTGAAAAAGAGGTAATAAAGCTATGCAAGGACTATAAAAAAGATTTTAGTGAAGTTAAGCGTTGGTATGATGGATATACAGTTAACGGAGAATCTATATATAATCCGAAATCAGTCGTAGAAGCTCTTACAAGAGGTATTTTCAAGAATTACTGGACTTCAACCGAGAACTATGAAGCACTTGAAGAGTTTATTTTCAGAAACGATGATGGTTTGAGAGATACTGTAATAAAGCTTCTCGCAGGAGAAAAGAAGAAAATTGATCCTTCCACCTTTACTAATGATATGGTAACATTCAACTCGCAGGATGACGTGCTGACTCTCCTTGTCCATCTCGGTTACCTGACATTTGATTCGGAAACAAATGAAGTAGCGATACCGAATTATGAGGTGTCAGAGCAGTTTGCAAGTACGATACGCAATAAGGATTGGGCTGAGGTGTCAAAATCGCTGAAAGTTTCAGACGATTTGCTTCAGGCAACACTCAATTGCGATGCCGAGAAAGTTGCGAAGCTTATATCGGACAGCCACAGTGAAAATACTTCAATATTGCAGTATAACGATGAAAACTCGCTTGCCTGTGTTCTTTCGATAGCATATTACTCGGCAAGAAAGGACTATATTCTCCATAGAGAGCTGCCTACTGGAAAAGGCTTTGCAGATCTTGTGTTCATTCCAAGAATCGGGAGAACACTGCCAGCATTGATAATTGAACTAAAAAAAGGACACTCTGCAGAAGAAGCGATACAGCAGATCAAGGATAATAATTATCTTCACAAAGTTTCAGAGCATTCCTCTGAAATAATACTTGTCGGTATTAACTATGACGAGAAGAAAGGTCATACTTGTATAATAGAAAGATGTAAGGTGTAATAATTTGAATATATAAGGAAAGTGTCATCGTATTGATGGCACTTTTTTCAATAGAGAATAAATATTAACTTTCATTGAAAAAGTATCACTTCAGACTTGATAGTTAATTGATTTATCGTTCACCTTGAAGAATATGTATTTTGTGACATATATATGCATTTTGCGACTTGGTTGTTGACTTTGTTAGGTGTTATTGGTATAATATGTATAAAAGATCAATTATATCTAGTTTTATAATTGAAATTCGAGTTTGGCCACAAAGCATTATAAGGAGAAAAATATGATAAAGATTATTCAAATATCTGATTTCCATAGGGGGCATATAGTATTCAATGGTGGGATATTAACTAAAGTTGCAGTAGACAAGTAATATATTAATCACAAAAGATTATTTTAGGTAAATGATTGTACAAGCAAACGTTTTTTAAAAATATATTCTTTGTAGCTTTGATGCATGAAACTAAGGCGTTTAGTAAGAGATTTTGATTAATATCGCATTTATTACTTTGCTTGTGTGAACTATTATAATTATATCAAGGTAATGGTATCGAAGATATTGAAGTTTTTTTGACAATATGATATAATTGATATAATTACAAATAACCTTATTCAATTGCTTTAATAGTAAATTTATGAGGATACTTTGAATTGGAGAGAACCAATTAAGCGTATAAAATAATAATTAATCAGTCATACTTGTTTGTGCTAGAGTGTCAATGAATTTTAACGAAATAGGGATAGTTAATTTAAAAGATTGCAAAAGAAGTTAAGTATAAAAATTGCAATTCCTTGTGATAATTCCAGGAAATGGAATGTGTACAAAAGAAAGAATTTACTCAAGATGAGTTTATTCAGATTTCAGAGTATTATTTATTGTTTGTTTCGGAGCAATTATTGAGTTTATGAGTAAGCGCCAACCACCCTCAGCCCTTTACAGCATAATGAAAAAGCAGTAAAATAGTTCCGAAGCGGAAAACGCTGAAAGGAGCTGAGCACATGGCAACGATCAAAGAAGTGAAGAGAGAACTGCGTTACCGGGAGTGGGC
>SFMO01000193.1 GCA_004554385.1 Ruminococcus flavefaciens | reverse complement strand
CTGCGAGATCATCAATATGACCGGTGAGTCATACCGCCTCTCGCACCGCCAATCCATCACGCATTAGCCTTGTATACTTTGTGGCGAACGGCTTGTATATTTTCTGGCGGAAAATTGTATGTTTTACTTGACTTTTTACAGGAGGATAATTATGGAAGAATTCAAGAAGAAATTACAGAAAAAGCTCTGGATATCAACCTTTTGCTGTCTGTTTGTACCGTTTGTACTTATCGTGATGCAAATAATCACTAAGAAAGACGTGGATTACGCAAGCGGAATGATATACGGTGCTGTCAGCGGTGCGCTTGTTACAGCGGTGTTTAATCTTGCGCGCATGTATACGGCTCTTCATAATGAAGATAAGCTCAAAAAGATGTACATAGAAGAAACGGACGAGCGTAATATCATGCTGAATAAGGAAACATGCAATACAGCGCTTATAATAAGCCTTGTATGTATCTCATTCGCTTCCATCATAGCTTCGTTTTTCAATATCGGCATAAGTATTGCCCTTGCCGCTGCAGCCTGCTTTACGGCTTTGGTTACAGTAGTGGTGAGGATATACTACAACAAAAAAATGTAAAACCAAAACTCCCCGATAGCTGTCTCGGGGAGTTTTATTATATTCGTATGTGCATGATTCACGTTAAACCACTGTAAGCGATAGCAGACAATCCGTTTTGCAGAGAGTGAGCGAGTTTACAAGCGTCAACGTGGAAGGGTGCAGCGTCACGCTGCAAAAACTCCCCGATACCTGTTCGTATCGGGGAGTAATTTTATGTTCGTTTGTACATAGTACACGTTAAACTGCCGTAAGCGATAGCAGACTATCCGTTTTACATAGAGTGAGCGAGTTTACGAGCGTCAACGTGGAAGGGTGCAGCGTCACGCTGCAAAAATTCCCCGATACATGTCCGTATCGGGGAGTTTTATTATATTCGTATGTGCATGATTCACGTTAAACTGCCGTAAGCGATAGCAGACTATCCGTTTTACATAGAGTAAGCGAGCTTGCGAGCGTCAACGTGGCAAGGCAGCGCGGACACCGCGCCGTCACGCTGCTTTAATTACTTCTCAGCGAGCTTTGTGAGGTACTCGTAACGATTAGCAGCAGTCTTCTCAGCCTTAGCAAAGAGCTCCTTAGCACGGTCTGGGAATGAACGTGTGAGTGCGCTGTAACGAGCCTCGTTCATGATGAAGTCCTGATATGACTCTGTAGGAGCCTTGGAATCAAGCTGGAATGGGTTCTTACCCTCAGCAGCAAGACGAGGATCGTAACGGAAGTTGTTCCAGTAGCCGCACTTAACAGCCTTCTCCATCTCAGCCTGACAGTTTGTCATACCGCCCTTGATTGAGTGCATCTCACAAGGAGCATAGCCGATGATGAGTGACGGTCCCGGATAAGCCTCAGCTTCCTTGATTGCCTTGAGTGTCTGGTTCATATCAGCACCCATAGCGATCTGTGCAACATAGATGTAGCCGTAGCTCATAGCGATATCAGCAAGACGCTTCTTAGCAATTGCCTTACCTGCTGCAGCGAACTGTGCAACCTGACCGATGTTAGAGGACTTGGAAGCCTGTCCGCCTGTGTTGGAGTAAACCTCGGTATCGAATACCATGATGTTTACATCTTCGCCTGTAGCGAGAACATGGTCAAGACCGCCGAATCCGATATCATAAGCCCAGCCGTCGCCGCCGAAGATCCATATGGACTTCTTGGAGAGGTAATTCTTGTTCTCGAGGATATCTGTCTTCTTATCGCACTTGCAGTCGCACTTCTCGAGCGCAGCAACGAGTGCAGCTGTTGCAGCTGTATTCTTTGCACCGTCGTTAACTGTTGCGAGGTATTCATCAGCAGCAGCCTTAACCTCTGCAGAAGCCTTGTCGCTTGCAGCGATTTCCTTTACTTCCTCAATGAGTCTCTCACGGATAGCCTTCTGACCGAGATACATACCGAGACCGTGCTCAGCGTTGTCCTCGAACAGTGAGTTAGCCCATGCAGGACCGTGGCCGTTTGCATCAACAGTGTATGGTGATGTAGCAGCAGGACCGCCCCAGATTGAAGAACATCCTGTTGCGTTGGAGATATACATTCTTGAACCGAAGAGCTGAGTGATGAGTCTTGCATATGAAGTCTCAGCACAGCCTGCGCATGAACCTGAGAATTCAAGAAGAGGCTTCTTGTACTGGCTGGAAATAACAGTAGCATCAGTTGCTACATCAGCCTTCTCTGTAACCTTAGCAACACAGTAATCGAATACTGCCTGCTGTGGCTCCTGAGACTCTCTTGGAACCATCTTGAGTGACTTAGTCGGGCAGACACCGATACATACGCCGCAGCCCATGCAGTCCATAGCGGAAATAGCGAGAGTGTACTTGTACTCGCTCTTTACGATCGGCTTAGGAGCGATCTTGATGTTCTCCGGAGCAGCAGCAACTTCAGCTTCTGTCAGAGCGAATGGACGGATTGTTGCGTGTGGGCATACAAATGAACACTTGTTACACTTTGCACATGTATCCTGATTCCACTCAGGAACCATAACAGCAACTCCGCGCTTTTCGTATGCAGAAGCACCCTGCTCGAATGTACCGTCAACGTGATCTGAGAATGCAGAAACAGGAAGAGTATCACCGAGCATCTTGCCTACAGGGTTCATGATGCCGTCAACCATCTTGACGAGCTTCTCTGGCCCCTCGAGCTTAGCAGGTGTGGAATTATCAACAGCATTTGCCCACTCAGCAGGAACATCTACCTTAACGTAAGCATTTGCGCCTGCGTCGATAGCCTTCTCGTTCATCTGAACGATCTCGATACCCTTCTTCATGAACTTCTGAGCCTTCTCCTTCATGTAGCCGATTGCCTCAGCCTCAGGAAGAACCTTTGAAAGTGAGAAGAATGCAGACTGGAGAATTGTATTTGTACGCTTGCCAAGACCGATCTCCTGTGCAAGGTCTATTGCGTTAACCAGATAGAGCTGGATGTTATTCTTTGCGATATACTGCTTTGTATCAGCTGTGAGGTGCTGATCGAGTTCCTCAGGCTTCCACTGGCAGTTGATAAGGAATACACCGCCGGGCTTTACATCGTTTACCATCTTGTATCCCTTGAGGATGTATGATGGGTTATGACAGGCAACAAAGTCAGCCTTGTTTATGTAGTAAGGGCTCTTGATTGGCTTATCGCCGAAACGGAGGTGTGAGATTGTGATACCGCCGGTCTTCTTTGAGTCATACTGGAAGTAAGCCTGAACGTACTTGTCAGTGTGGTCACCGATGATCTTGATGGAGTCCTTGTTAGCGCCAACAGTACCGTCGCCGCCGAGTCCCCAGAACTTGCACTCGATTGTGCCTTCTGCTGCTGTGTTAGGAGCATCTTCCTCAGCAAGTGAGAGGTTTGTAACATCATCAACGATACCGAGTGTGAACTGTGGCTTAGGATCAGCCTTAGCGAGCTCAGCATATACAGCAAATACAGATGCAGGAGGAGTATCCTTGGAACCGAGACCGTAACGGCCGCCGATAACCTTGATACCGTTTCTGCCTGTAGCATTAAGAGCAGCTACTACATCGAGGTAGAGAGGCTCACCGAGAGAGCCGGGCTCCTTGGTTCTGTCGAGTACAGCGATTGTCTTAGTTGTTGCAGGAATTGCCTCAACGAGCTTTTCAGCAGAGAAAGGACGGAACAGGCGAACCTTAACGATACCGACCTTCTCACCCTTCTTGTTAAGGTAGTCGATAACTTCCTCAGCAACGTCACAGATTGAACCCATAGCAACGATTACGCGCTCTGCATCAGCAGCACCGTAGTAGTTGAAGAGCTTGTAGTCTGTACCGAGCTTTTCGTTTACCTTGTTCATGTACTCCTCAACGATTCCGGGAACAGCGTTGTAGTAGGAGTTGCAAGCCTCACGGTGCTGGAAGAAGATATCTCCGTTTTCGTGAGAGCCGCGCATTGTAGGATTCTCAGGATTAAGAGCACGGTCACGGAATGCCTTTACGGAATCCATATCGCACATTTCCTTAAGATCCTCGTAATCCCATACGGCGATCTTCTGGATCTCGTGAGATGTACGGAAACCATCGAAGAAGTTGATGAAAGGAACACGGCTCTTGATGGAAGCGAGATGAGCAACAGCAGCAAGATCCATAACTTCCTGTGGGTTTGTCTCAGCGAGCATTGCGAAACCTGTCTGACGGCAAGCGTAAACGTCGGAGTGGTCACCGAAAATGTTAAGTGCGTGAGAAGCAACGCAGCGTGCAGAAACGTGGAATACGCAAGGGAGCAGCTCACCGGCGATCTTGTACATATTCGGGATCATGAGGAGAAGACCCTGAGAAGCAGTATAAGTTGTGGTAAGAGCACCAGCGTTCAGAGAACCGTGAACAGTACCTGCTGCACCTGCTTCAGACTGCATTTCCTCAACCTTAACGGTAGTGCCGAAAATGTTCTTGACACCCTGAGCGGACCACTGATCAACATAGTCTGCCATTGGGCTGGAAGGTGTGATCGGGTAGATACCGGCAACTTCCGTGAAGGCATAAGAAACATATGCAGCGGCATTATTACCGTCCATTGTTTTCATTTTTCTTTTGATTGCCATAGGAATGACCTCCTAAAATATGATAATATATTAGGTTATAGAAATGGTTAGCGAATGATAACGTTAACCACGTATAACTACTTTCAATATTATATCATAAATCAGTATTTTTGTAAACACTTTTTTTGCGGACTCTGTTACAAAATTATCAGGCAATTTTTTGCTAATTTGCCTATATTTAGGGAAATGGGGAGCTTTGCGCCCCAAATTGGCTTTGAAATTTATACAGCTGTCAGCGTTTTAGATAAAAATCTTATGAAATATGTGGCATAAAGCCTTCTTAAAGTTGTGCACTTTGACAAAAGTTAGCGATTTTACTTGACGGAAAGTCAGAAATAAGGTATAATAACTACAGTGTTAAATAATCTTTAATTATTAACACTCGTTTTGTTGTCTCCTTTCTTTTGTTCTACACATATTTATTTTTATCTGTTTATCTAAGACAAGCAGGGCATATGCCCTGCTTATTTTTTTGGTGCAGTGCCTGCACCCGCTTCCACGCTGACGCTCGCAGGCTCGCTCACAGTCATTGGTGGACGCAATTTTGCGTCGCTTACAGCACAATATGCAAATAGGCGCTTTGATGCCGTATGTGCCTGCACCCGCTTCCACGCTGACGCTCACCGCATTTTGAATGGTACAGATATATCGGCGGATAGTATCGCGATGCATCACAGAAAATAGTATATCAGTCCGTATGCCGCGGCGGCAGAGCATCCGAAAAGGATAACAGGTCCTGCTATTGTGAATATCTTTGCTCCCACGCCGAGAACAAGTCCTTCCGAGCGAGCCTCTACAGCAGACGAGCTTATGGCGTTTGAAAAGCCAGTTATGGGGACAAGGGTTCCTGCGCCTGCGTGTCTTGCAAGCTTTGAGTACCAACCGAAGCCTGTGCATACCGAGCTTATGCCGACCAGTATTATAGATGTCCACGTACCTGCCTCAGTGCGGTCAAGACCATAGCTTTCAAGGACGGCGAGTATTATTTGTCCGAGAGCGCAGACTGCTCCGCCGACCAGAAAAGCGACAGTGACATTTACTCTGTAATTTGACTTTGGAGAAGCCTGCCTTGTCATATCGCCGTACAGTTCAGGGGTTATTTTCATATTATCAGCTCCTTTTACGGTAGTATCTGTGTTATTTTACGGAATATACATAACCCCCGGCGGAGTTAATAATCGTCTTTTTCGTGACATATACATTAATAAATGTTATGAAAAGAGGTGATGAGCTTGAAGATCCGGCAAGAGGGGCGGGCGGAGATGCTCGGGAGGTATATTATCGAAAACAAGACCACGGTCCGTGCCGCAGCAAAACATTTCGGCATATCAAAAAGCACCGTACATAAGGACGTAAGCGAGAGGCTGCGCACCGAAGATCCCGAGCTGTATGGACGCGTTAAGGACATACTTGAGATAAACAAGCAGGAGCGCCATATCCGCGGCGGACTTGCAACAAAGAGAAAGTATGCCGAAATAGCCTGCCGCAAAAGATCGTTCCAATAAGAGTATCGAAAATAAAAAGCCATATGGAAGCTTTACCTTCCATATGGCTGTTGTTTTATTTGTTCAGACCTGTGATATTGCTGAACTTGATGTAGAATTCACTGAGTGAATTTCTTCCTGTGAGCATTGATGCATCAACGTAAGCACCGATGTACTTGCCGTTGCGGAAAACATAATAGTTTGTCTCCTCACCTTTGACAAGGTCGATCTTTTCGGTGCCGCCCTCGGTGAGACTGAATTCGGCTGTAAATGCAGGATCCTTCAGCTCGGGCTTCGCCTTTACGTCTGTGCCCTTGAATTTGAGTATCGACATTGAATTGAAGAAGTTATCGAAGGATACATAGTTCTCATTGGTGTTGAGGTCTACGGTCTTTTCGTTTATAACACACTTGTTGTTATCCATGTCGAGCTCACCCTTCAGATCTATATCTCCGTACTTGAGGCTGAAGCTCTTTGTGTTGTAGTTCTTTGCGACTGTCAGGCTCTGTGAGATGTAATCGTAGGGCAGGAGCTGTGTGAAGTGCATGTCCTGTGTGTAGTACTTCTCGACCTGTTCACCGTCCACAAGGACGTAGCAGTATTCCGGAGCGTTCTCGTCAACGCTTATGAGAAGCTTTCTCTCAGTGCCGTCAAGTCCCTTTATAACGGCCTCTCCGTAGGGTTTGTCGAAGCCGTATTTGGAAAGGTCATCAAGCTTTTCGTCCATCATTTCCTCAGCTTCGAGGCGGACGATGTTGTTGAATTCGGCTGTTACCTGAGTCTGGTCGAGCTCAAGAGAGGAGTACTCCTCGGGGAGCGACCATGTCTGAGAGTTCTCGTCGTAGGTAAGGTCGCAGAGGATCTCGCCGTCCTTGTAGGTGGTCACTTCCTTGAGGTCATAGAGAGTGAAGGGGAGAAGCTCCTTGTTCTTGATGAGGAGCCTGTCCAGCTTCAGAACGCTTCCACGCATAGCCTCCACGGCATATACATTGTCCTTGCCGTCAACAGTGACGTAGTAGTAGTCACCTGTAGGGCTCTGATCTCCGATGTGTAGGCTGTGAGTGCCCTTTGGCTCGGTTATCTCGACGGTATCGGGCGAGTCAAGACCGTACATTGCCAGTTTGTCATCTGTTATCTCGCCGTAGTTTTCAGCGGCGGTGAGGTTTGATGTATAGGTGCATATGAGCTGGCAGTAGGTCTGATCCACGGAGAATTCTCCCGAGGTGAGCTTCCAGACATCGTCGGAATGCTCGCATACATAGGTCTCGCTGCCATTTGAAAAGCTGAGCTTTGTAGGAGAATCGGGATCAAAGCTGAAAAGCACATTGTCCGCGATCTCCTCCTGTTTCTGCTGTTTTTCTTTATCCTTGCTGTTCTTTACGGCGAGGAAGGCTCCAACGGAGCCGCCTGCCGCGATGACCAGAGCGATAAGTGCTATGATAGGTCTTTTCATCAGGAATTTCTCCTTTTTAGCCATACTGCAAGTCCGATCACTGCAATGACAACGGGGAGAATGAACAGGGAGACAATGGTCTTTGTAGCGTCACTGCTGCCGCTGAACTTCATGTAATCATATGCGTTGATCTTGTTGCCTACGCCGAACTGTATCTCGCTGTCGTAGAGCCAAGTGTTGCTGAAAACAGTAAGCATTCTTGTGGCACTTGTGCTTGCAGGCTTCATTTTTTCTGGAGGTATTTCTACTGTAGGAGTGCATCTTACAGTGTCGATAGGAGCTGTAGTACCGATAACTACGAGCTTTGCCTTTGTAGTTTTGTTGTATGAGTAGTAGCCGAAGTCAAGGGAGATGCCGCTGAGCTTTTCGTCGGCTTCCTTAGCGGTGATGTCATCGCCGCCCATTGACTTGCTGACTGTTGTATATGAGCCGTCAAGACCTGTGGTGTTTTTGATTATTGATGAGCGCTCGATGTATGAAGCACCCGGGAAAGCGTCCTCTGGGATCTCGGTAACGCTTCTCGGGTAGGAGATACCTGCGGAGAACGAGCCGTTGCTTACCAGCGTATTGAGGTCTGTTGTGAGGTCCTGTGTGAACTCGTCATTATACTGGGAACCTGCCGGATACTCAACGCGGAAGTAGTTCTCATTCTGGTTCTGATCGGGGTCATCAAGCATATTTGCAGGAGTTGTTTCGGTAACGATGTTGTAGTCAAGTATAAGTCCGAACTCCTCCATGATCTTTTCGATATTTGTGAAGCGTCCCTCAGTATCGCATGGGTCGATGAGGAAGGACATTGCGCCGCCGTTGTCGGCATATTCAAGGAGAAGGTCCCTTTCCTTGTCTGTGATATCACTGGTCGGACCTGCAAGGTAGATGATCTTTGCGTTGTCAGGGACAGCCCCTTCCTTGCCGAGGTCGAGCTCGCTGACTTCATAGTTGTTGGTCTTGAGGATCGCAGCGAATTCGGCAAGATTTGTATCGAGAGTCTTTTCGCCGTGACCTGTGAGGAAGTATACTGTCGGGAGCGAACCGCTTGCGCAGGTAGTAATGGCAGCTGCGAGAAGCTCCTCGCCTGCGTACTGCTTTGAGCCGTCAGAGCCTGTCTGGAAGACCTTCGATCTGCTGATCTTCTTTATAACTCCGTTGGATTTTACAAATGTATCGCCGTTTTCGATGCCGAGGTAGCCTTCGGGATCCAGCTCCTTTGCAAGAGCAGCGTTCTCATCGGGCTTGAAGCTTGTGAGAGTGATGTTGTCTCTTTCCTCGAGCTGCTTCAGTGTGTGATAGAGCGGAAGGAACTCGGAGTTTTCCGATCTCTTGAACTCCTCGAAATTGTAGAGGCAGTATATATCGATTTTTTTGTCGGAGGTGCTGTCGAGAAGCTCCACGGTCTTGTCATTGAGTGTGTATTTGCCTGCGGGAGTCATATCGAAGCCCTTGTCGAAGTAGCTTACGATAAGGTTTATCGGTATGAATATAATCAGTACCAGAAGAGCTATTATGAAGGCGACAGTGCCCGAAAGATTGAACTTTTTCTTCTTCATTTCAGCTTACCCCCTGTTCCAGCGTCTTTTCTCGATGGCAATGTAAGTCCATACAAGAAGAACTATTATTGCGGAGCCGAAGAAGGCGAGGTCCGAAAGACGAACGAAGCCCTCGGAGAAATATGCGAATCTTGGCTGAGCAGCGAATGCGTAGAGCACAGACTGTGCCTTGGGGAACTGTGACATGAAGCCTGAGTTTGCAAAGTCGTCGATGAAGAGGAGTATGAACATCACAACTTCACCGATGATAGCGGCGAGGATAGAATTTTCGGTAAGTGCTGATATGAGCATACCGAGTGCTATGTACATGAGACCCCAGCAGAAGATGCCGATGTATGCACATATGAGCTGGCTCATTACAACCTCGCCCTTGACAGCGGTGATTATGGGGAAGATGATCGTTCCTGCCAGCATGAAGAGGTAAACGGTGACGTTTGCAAGGAACTTTGCGATAACTATTTTAGCGACGCTGACAGGAGAGGTCATAAGAAGGACCTCTGTGCCGTTCTTGCGCTCGTCCGCGAAGGTCCTCATGGTGAGGATAGGCAGCAGGAATATGAAGTAGAGTATTACCGAATAGAACATTTCGGTAAATGAGAATGGCATGACATTTGCGCTTACTGAGCCTTCCTTGCCGAGGTCACTGATAAGGTTTGCCATAGGCAGAGCGAACAGCAGCAGGAAAAGTGCTGCTATAGCATATGCGAAAGGAGTGTAGAAGAAAGATTGCAGCTCCTTTTTATAAATAGGAAACATATTACTCCTCCTCCTTTTCGTTTTCGTCAGTATCGTCATCGCTGCCTGATTCGTCAGGAGTCTCTTCGAGAAGCTCCTCCAGACCGGATTTCTTGACGGGACGGTTAATGAGCTCGATAAATACGCTTTCGAGGTTGGGCTTGTCGGCATATATCTCAAGGATACTGATGCCGTGTCTTACACACTCAGCCATGACGGAGTCTCTTACGGTGTCCGAGTCGCCCTCCAGCTGAACAGTGAAAGCGTAGATGCTGCTGCCCTCATCGTCGATGGCGGTTATTTCCTTGACACCCTTTGTGAGCTCGATGACCGAGGCAGCCTTTGTCCTCTCGCCCTTGACCTTGATATGAAGGGTGAGTGTTGAAGCGAAGCTCTTTTCAAGATTCTCTATGGTATCGATAGCTCTTATATCGCCCTTATTGATGATAACGACGCGGTCGCAGACTGCGCTTACCTCGCTGAGGATATGGGAGCTGAATATAACTGAGTGCTCCTTTTTCAGGTCCTTGATGATAGCACGTACCTCAGCCACCTGATTCGGGTCGAGACCGACAGTGGGCTCGTCCAGAATGAGGAACTTGGGATTTCCGAGGAGCGCCTGTGCAAAGCCGACACGCTGCTTGAAGCCCTTTGAAAGGTTGCGTATGAGCTTGCCCTCGACCTCCTTGATCTTCAGAAGCTTCATAACGCGCTCGATCTCGTCCCTGCGCTCGCCGCGGGGCACTCTTTTAAGACCTGCACAGAAGGAGAGGTACTCCTTTACCTTCATATCGGGATACACAGGAGGAATCTCGGGAAGATAGCCGATGTTCTTTTTAGCCTTCAGCGGCTCTTTGGTTATGTCTGCGCCATAGATGCTGACTGAACCGTCGGACATGGGCAGATAGCCTGCTATCATGTTCATGGTTGTCGATTTGCCCGCTCCGTTAGGACCGAGAAAACCGAGGATCTCATTATCGTTTATTGTAAAGCTTATATGATTTACAGCGCGGTTGCTGCCGTAATACTTGGTAAGATTTTCAATAGTGATCATGAGGCACTCCTTTCTGATCTTAAAAATCAATTTTTATTATAAAATAGTATACTATTACCCAGTATAGCATACTGATATATTATCGCAGAATAATATTAACAGGAGATTAACAAAATATGAATTAAATGTTAATTCCAGTGATAATGCCCAAAGACTTCCGACAGAGGGCGCAAGTGTGACTAAGTAAATATTATAGCCGAAGTGTGTGGATTTTGTGAGAGATTATTGAGTTTGAGATGAATGTTTGCAGAAAAAGTTCGTGAACGAAACTTGTTAATATTTCGTTAATAGTTGCGGTTTTTCGGATATTTTTAAGGTGGACAAAATGTACAAAAATGGATTTGCTATTGTGTGCATTGCAACAAAAATGACTTTGGCCAAATGGTAAAACAACCTAAACTGTTGACACAAACTGAAACGTGGGATATAATTATCTTGAAAATAGTTTGAGAATTGTGTGTAGTCTGCGTGAAAATACACACAGTGTACGAAGTATTTTCGTATGCGCCCCCGAAATTTCGCATTGAAGGGGCAATTAACCATTTTTAAACCTATACTATCAGAGAGGGGTAAAAAACAATGATAAGCAAAAAGAATAAGGCTCTCGCAGCAGGCGTTCTTGCTGCTGCAATGTCTGCTACAGCTGTAATGCCGGCTATGGCTTCAGCTGCTACAACTTCAGAAGCTGCTAAGTCAAACGGTTCTTATGCTGAGATGTTCTCATCACTCTACGATGATGTTGTAACAAACGGTCAGGCAAACGGCTACCTCAGCAAGCAGACCAACGGTTCAGGCTTTGGAATCCCTTACCATTCAAAGGAGACTTTCATCGTTGAGGCTCCTGACTACGGTCATGAGACAACTTCAGAGGCTATGTCATACATCGTATGGATGGCTGCTATGCACGATGTTCTCGTTAAGAACAACGTTATCGAAGGCTCAACAGGCGATATCGCTAAGGCTTGGAACACAATGGAAGCTATGATCCCAGGCTGGTCAAAGGCTGCAAACAGAACTGACGTTAAGTACAGCTCTATCTGGCAGCAGCAGAGACTCAAGGCTGATTCAGCTGAAGAGTGTGACCTCCCAAGCCAGTACCCTGCAAAGCAGGTCGGCGGCGACGCTATCAACCCGATGTTCGATACATTCAAGTCTGCTTATGGCAGTGATAACGGCTACTACCTCATGAACTGGCTCGCTGACGTTGACGACTGGTACGGCTTCAGCAAGGGCACATCAGGTGAGGGCAAGTTTACATTCATCAATACCTTCCAGAGAGGTGAGCAGGAGTCTTGTTTCGAGACTGTTCCAGCTCCTTGTCTTGAGGAACTCAAGTGGGGTATGAAGAGCTCCAGCAGCAACGAGGGCAATGGTATCAAGGCTATCTTCAACGGTATCGGCAAGGTACCTGCGCAGTACTCCTTCACTAACGCTCCTGACGCTGAGGATCGTTGTATCCACGCTATCTACTTCGCTAACCAGAACGGTGTAGACTGCGGTGAGGTTTCAGGTCTTGCAGGTAAGATGGGCGACCAGTGCCGTAACGATATGTTCGATAAGTACTACAAGGCTATCGGCAAGGATACAAAGATCACTTCTTCTTCAGCAGGCATGGATTCCAAGCACTATCTCATGGCTTGGTACACAGCTTGGGGCGGAGCTCTCAAGGACTATACATGGGCTTGGCAGATCGGCTGCTCACACTCACATCAGTTCTATCAGAATCCTCTCGCTGCTTACGCTCTTCTCTATGATGAGGGCATCAACAGCGGTATGAAGGCTAAGGATGCTGACACTGACTACAAGGAGTCTCTCAAGAGACAGATCGAAATGTATCAGTGGCTCCAGTCTGTAGACGGTCCTTTCGCTGGTGGTTGTACAAACAGCTGGAGAGGTCGTTATGAGGAGTATCCTTCAGGCCACGCTACATTCTATGATATGGCTTACGTTCCACATCCTGTATACGCAGATCCTGGTTCAAACCACTGGATCGGTAACCAGGTATGGTCAACACAGCGTCTCTGCGAGCTCTACTACTATGTAACTAAGAACGGCGATAAGTCCGGTCAGAAGTACGGTGGACTCGCTCTCGACGAGGCACTTGATAAGCTCCTTGAGAGATGGATCAACTGGTTCGAAGAGAATACACACTTCGATTACACAGATGCTGACGGTAACAAGTACGCTTACTGCATCCCATCAACTCTTGACTGGGGCAGCAGCGATACAGATTATACATGCACACCTGACACATGGACAGGTACATACAACGAGAACGGCAACCAGAAGCTTACATGTAAGATTGGTGGTTACGGCCAGGGAGACGTTGGATGCGTATCCTCACTCTGTAACACACTTATCTACTATGCAAAGGCTAAGGGCGTAGATCCTAAGTATGCTTCAGTGGAAGGTACATCTGTTGCTGAAAAGGGTCTCTACCTTGCAAACAGACTTCTCTCTGCTCAGTACAACGAGGGCCGTGATGAGGTAGGTATCACATTCACAGACTGCAACCCAAGCCTTAAGAGAGTATTCCACGAGGAAGTTTATATTCCTTCAGATTACAGCGGCGAGATGCCTGATGGCTCTAAGCTCGAGTCCGGCGCAACATTCTCATCTATCCGTAAGAACTACGAGAAGGATGAGATGTGGCAGGAAGCTAAGAAGTACGACGAGGGCAAGGGCGAGGATAACAACGGCGACGGCGTTGTTGATATCAAGGACTTCCAGTTCCAGTATCACAGATTCTGGCATGCTGGTGATGCTATCGTTGCTTACGGTACAATGGCACTCCTCTATCCTGAGGTTAAGCCTCTCGGCGATACTTCAGAAACAACTACAACAACCACAACTTCAACAACTACAGCTGTAACAACTACAACTGTTACAACTTCTTCTAATGGCAGCGATGTAGCAGCTAAGCTCTGGGGCGATGCTAACTGCGATAACGACGTAGATATGTCTGACGTTGTTCTTATCATGCAGAGCCTTGCTAACCCGAACAAGTATGGTCTCGGCGGTTCTGACGCTAAGGCTATCACAGAGCAGGGTCTTGCTAACGCAGACGTTGCTGAGCACGGTGACGGTGTAACTTCCGGTGACGCACTCCGCATTCAGGAGTACCTCCTCAAGAAGGTTACTTCACTCGATCCTACTAAGGCATAATCAATAAAACATTTAAAGCTGCACGGCTTATGCTGTGCAGCTTTTTTTGCGTCATGCTGTTTCGGGACAGCCAATATTTTCCGAAAAATGCTTGCATTTTGGCAGGAATAATGTTATAATATTAGAATAGCATATCTATGCGAAAAAATATATGCAGGAAAGCAGGCGATATGGTGCTTAGAAGCATGACGGGCTACGGAAGAGCGCAGCAGATACTTAACGGACGCGATATTCTTGTTGAGATCCGCTCCGTGAACCATAGATATTATGAATATTCTTCAAGAGTTCCGAGAACTTATAGTTATATAGATGAAAAGCTTAAGGCATTACTTAAAACAGGCATCTCCCGCGGTAAGGTGGAGGTCTCTGTCACTATCAACAACATCGAGGGCAAGGACACAGAGATCGCTATAAACAAGGGCGCTGCCCAGGGCTATGTTGATGCACTGAGAAGTGTCGCAGATGAGCTTGGTGTCGAGGACGACATCACTCTTTCAAAGCTTATGAAGCTCCCTGATATTTTTACGATACAGAAAACTCCCGATGACGAGGAACAGGTCTGGGAGGACGTTTCGGCAGTTGCCTCAGAGGCTATCCAGCGCTTTGTTGAAATGAGACAGGTGGAGGGCGAGCGCCTGAAGTCTGACATCACCGAAAAGGCTGAGGGTATCCTCGGTATGGTGGCTAAGGTGGAGGAGCTTTCACCTAAAACTGTTGAGAACTACAGAAACCGCCTGTATAAGAAGCTCAGCGAGGTCCTTGAGGGTAAGGACATAGACGAGCAGAGAGTTGTTACCGAGGCTGCTGTTTTCGCAGAAAAGATCGCGGTTGACGAGGAAACTGTCCGCCTGAGAAGCCATATCTCACAGCTGGAAACAATGCTTGCAGGTGATGAGGCTGTGGGCAGAAAGCTGGACTTCATAGTTCAGGAAATGAACCGCGAAGTAAATACCATCGGCTCAAAGGCTCAGGATCTCAACATCACAAAGGTCGTTGTGGACATGAAGGCTGAGATCGAAAAGATCCGCGAGCAGATACAGAATATAGAATAAGGCTATGAAACTGATAAATATTGGCTACGGAAACATGGTCTCAGCAGACAGGATAGTCACTATTGTGAGCCCTGAATCTGCTCCCATAAAGCGCCTCGTTCAGGAGGCCCGCGACGACGGAAGAGCCGTCGATGCAACTTACGGACGCAAAACAAGAGCCGTTATGATAATGGACAGCGGTCATATCATCCTCTCCTCACTCATTACGGAAACTCTTGCAGCAAGAATAAATGGTTCGGGAGGTTCCGACGAAGATGAATAAAGGCAGACTTATTGTTTTTTCCGCACCTTCAGGCTGCGGAAAGGGAACTATGCTGGAGGAGATACTCAAGGATAAAAGCTTTGCAGTGTCTGTTTCGGCAACTACAAGAGCTCCCCGTGAGGGCGAAAAGGACGGTGTGAATTACCACTTTCTTTCCCGCGAGGACTTTGAACAGCGTATCGCTGACGGCAAATTCATTGAACACGCAGAGTACTGCCAGAACCTGTATGGTACTCTTTCAAGTGAGGTGGACGGCAGACTTCAGCAGGGACTCAACGTTATCCTTGAAATAGAGCCTCAGGGCGCTATGAAGATACGCGAAAAGCGTCCCGATGCTATATTTATTTTCATTGTCCCTCCGTCAGTCAGTGAGCTTCGCCGCAGACTCAAAAAGCGCGGCACCGAGACCGATGAGGTTATTGAGGAACGTGTTTCCAAGGCTGCCTGGGAGATCTCTCAGGCTGAAAAATATGATTATGTTATCGTCAATGACGCCCTTGAGGACGCAATAAGCGACTTCTTCGCAGTTATCCGCGGAGAGCAGCTTAAGGTGGACTACTCGGGAGATATTATAAATGAGGTGTTGAAAAATGCTTAGACCAGCAGTAAACCAGATCATCACAAAGAACGAGAGCTGCTACTCTCTCGTTATCGCCGTTGCAAAGCGCGCAAGACAGATCACGGAGGAACTCTACGAAAACGGAGAAACTATTGAGGAAAAGCCTGTCAAGACAGCTGTTGAGGAGCTTGCAAGCGGCAAGTGCAAGATAGTCAGCACAACTCCGACTATCAGCGAATAATGCCCCTTACAGCGGAGATAGCAGTCAGCGGAACAGCCTATTCATTTGATATGCTGTTCAGCTATGCTGTGCCCGAAAAGCTTGCGGCTAAAACTGCCTGCGGCTGTCGGGTGCTTGTACCCTTCGGAAAAGGAAATAAGCGCAGGATAGGCGTTGTAATGAAGCTTTCTGATAGCGGTAAAGACCGTCTGAAGCCCATAGTTTCTCTTGTTGACGACGAACCCGTTGTCTCTGAGGAGCTTCTGCGGCTCGCTCTCTATCTCAGGGAGCAGACCTTCTGCACCTACTATGATGCGGTTAAGGCAATGCTTCCCCCTGCAATGAGCGTCAGCACCAAGGAGACGTTCAGGCTTGTTAAGAATTTCACGGATACAGCCTCTCTGTGTCCCGAGGCAGCAGAGCTTCTTGAAGCCCTTGCATGTGCCTCCGACAATAAGGAGCTGAATCAGCTCATAGAGGAACATATCGCCGATAACGGAAGGCGGCTCCCTGACGAGCTGTGTGACGCAGGCGCTCTTGATTCTGATAATGTGTTCAGACAGGCAGTCGGCGATGCGGCAGTGAGAATGGTGCGCCTTTCAGATAAGTACATGACCGCTCCCGAAAGCTTCGACCTTACTCCGAAGCAGAAGCAGGTAGCGGCATTTCTCAGTGAATATGGCTCTGCTGCTGTACGCGAGGCGGCTTATATGTGCGGCGTCACCGAATCAGTGGTGAAGCGGCTGTGCGCAAACGGAGCTGCCGAGGAGTATGAGGCAGAGGTGCTGAGAAGAGTGGAAGGCGACGCAGAGGAGAAAAGATGTCCCGAGGATATTGTTCTGTCAGAGGAGCAGCAGAGAGCTCACGATGAGGTGCTCTCACAGCTCAGAGAGAAAAAGCCTGCGGTGTTTCTCCTTCACGGCGTAACAGGAAGCGGCAAGACCTCCGTCTTTGAAAAGCTCATAGACGATACGGTGAAAATGGGACGGCAGGCAATGCTTCTCATTCCCGAGATAGGTCTTACCCCGCAGATACTGAAGCGTTTCCGCTCCCTTTTCGGCGAAAGAGTAGCCGTTATCCACAGCGGTCTCTCTCTCGGTCAGAGACTCGATGAGTACAAGCGCATAAAGCGCGGCGATGCGGACATAGTAATAGGTACAAGAAGCGCCGTTTTTGCTCCGCTCAGCAATATAGGAATAATCATCATCGATGAGGAGGGTGAGCGCTCCTACAAGTCGGACAGCTCACCAAGATATACTACCCATGACATAGCCAAGCAGCGCTGTGCGTTCCACAATTCCGCACTTCTGCTTGCTTCGGCAACTCCCTCCATTGAGAGCTATTACCTCGCCGAAAGGGGAGCGTACAGACTGCTGGAAATGAAGGGGAGGTACGGCAATGCTCCGCTGCCCGAGGTCAGCATCATAGATATGAACCTTGAGCGCGAGGAGGGAAACCGAACTGAATTCAGCCGCAAACTGGCTTCGGAGATAAGCGCTAACCTGAAAAATGGTGAGCAGTCTATACTGCTGCTGAACAGGCGCGGCTATCACACCATCATAAGCTGCTGCGACTGCTATCAGCCCGTGTACTGCCCGAATTGCTCGGTACCGCTGACTTATCACAAGAAAAATGACAAGCTGATGTGCCACTATTGCGGCTACGTCAGCCCACCCGTGGATACCTGCCCGAGCTGCGGTTCGAAGCATCTGAAAAATATGGGCTTCGGCACCCAGAAGCTTGAGGAGGAGCTGTCCACATTCTTTCCGTCGGCAAGGATACTCAGAATGGACGCTGATACCACTTTTTCACGGTATTCCTATGAGAAGAGCTTCACGGACTTCCGCGACGGAAAATACGACATAATGATAGGTACACAGATGATAGGCAAGGGACTGGATTTCCCCAATGTGACGCTGGTGGGAGTCCTCTCTGTTGACAAGGCTCTGTATGCAGGAGATTTCCGAAGCTACGAGCGCACCTTTTCGCTGATAACCCAGGTTGTCGGACGCGGAGGACGAGGTCAGCGCAGGGGACGTGCAATACTCCAGACCTTTATCCCCGAGCACTACATCATGAATCTTGCAGCTGCCCAGGACTACAAGGGCTTCTACAATGAGGAGATAGCCATCCGCCGTGCAATGATATTTCCGCCCCTGTGTGATATGTGCATTTTCTGCTTTTCGGGAAATGAGGATATATCCGTAAGGCTTGGCGCAGATGCAGTGCTTCGGCTGATGAACGGCAAGCTCAGAGAGCTTCAGCCAAAAACTCCTGTAAGAGTTCTCGGACCTGTACGCTGCTCTTACGGAAGGATAAACGGAAAGTACCGCTACAGGATAATAATGAAATGCAAGAACAACGCCGAAATGCGAGGCTTCATAAGTGGAGTCCTTACGGATTCGGCAAAGCTGAAGGAAATGAAGGGCGTCGCACTTTACGCCGATATGAACGGCGATGTGGGCGTTTAAAAAGGATTGATAAAATGGCACTTAGAAGAATTTTAACAGATAAGGATGAAATGCTCCATAAGGTATGCAAGCCTGTGGAGAAGTTTGACGAGAAGCTTGCACAGCTTCTTGACGATATGCACGAGACACTCAACAAGGCTGAGGGCGTGGGACTTGCTGCTCCTCAGATAGGAATATGCCGCAGGATATTCATCATGCACCTTGATGAGAATGACAGCATAGAGGCTATCAACCCCGAGGTAACAAAGAAGGAGGGCAAGCAGAGAGTCCAGGAGGGCTGCCTTTCCTGCCCGAATGTCTGGGGCTATGTAACAAGACCAATGAGCTGTCACTTAAAGGCTCAGGACCGCAACGGCAACTGGTTCGAGCGCGATTTCACCGAGCTTGGTGCACAGTGCACGTGCCATGAGAACGACCACCTTGACGGTCACGTTTTCACTGAGATAGTTGAGGAATTCTTCGTACCCGAGGAGACTAAGTAATGAAAATAGTATTTATGGGAACTCCCGATTTTGCCGTTCCCTGTCTGCGCACTCTTGCCGAGAGCAGCCATGATACAGCGGCAGTGTTCACACAGCCCGACAAGCCGAAGGGCAGAGGATATAAGCTTATCCCGACTCCCGTAAAGGCTGCGGCAGAGGAATACGGGATACCCGTTTATCAGCCCCTTTCTCTGAGAAAGGGCGACGACGCAGAGGAGTCCATGAGGATTCTCCGCGAAATATCCCCCGACCTTATAGTTGTAACAGCTTACGGACAGATACTCCCTAAGGAGATACTTGAGCTGCCGAAATACGGCTGTATCAATATCCACGCATCGCTCCTGCCTAAGTACAGGGGAGCGGCACCTATAAACTGGGTGCTCCTCAATGGTGAGAAGGAGACAGGTGTAACATCTATGCAGATGAGCGAGGGACTTGACACAGGGGATATGCTCATAAAGAGAGCCACAGAAATAGGCGAAAATGAGACCTGTGAGGAGCTCTATGCAAGACTTTCCGCAATGGGCGGAGAGGTGCTTGCGGAGACAATAGACGCCGTTGAAAAAGGCACATTGAAGCCCGAGGTGCAGGACGACAGCCTCAGCTGTTATTCTCCTATGATACGCAAGGAGATGAGCGCACTGGATTTCTCAAAGTCTGCCGCAGAGGTACACAATACCATACGCGGTGTCACAGGCTTTACTATGCTTGATGGCAAGCGCCTTAAGGTGTTCAGGTCTGAGGTAGCACAGGGCAGCTTTGACGGTGCAGAAAACGGCGCTGTAGTTGATACGGCAAGCTTTGCGGTGAAGTGCGGCGACGGAAAAGCCGTTATCTTCCGCGAGGTACAGCCAGAGGGCAAAAAACGCATGAAAACAGAGGACTTTCTCAGAGGAAAGAAGCTCGAAAAGGGCGAGATCCTCGGATAAGGAGGAATAATTATGTATATCATGAATATGGTTATGGTACTTGCAAGATATTACCACTACTACGGAGGCGGCTATGGAACACGTGCTGCAAGCGACCATATCGGTATCTATATCATTCTTTATCTTGCGATACTTTTATTACCGCTCATAGCACAGATCAATGTTTCTTCCACCTTCAAGAAGTACAGCAGGATACCCAATTCAAGAGGACTTACAGCGGATCAGGTGGCAAGAATGATACTTGATGCAAACGGTCTTCAGCATGTCCGGATAGAGCATGTAAAGGGCAGCCTCAGCGATCATTACGATCCTAAGGCAAATGTTGTAAGACTTTCCGACTCAACATTCGGACAGCGTTCCGTTGCAGCTATCGGTGTTGCGGCACATGAGTGCGGTCACGTTTGTCAGCATGCTGAAAACTATCGTCCTATCGTTATCAGAAGCTCCCTTGTTCCTGTAACAAGTTTCTGCTCACATTTCTGGTATCTGCTCCTTATACTTGGAGTTGTTCTCAGCAGTCTTACTATCGGAACTATCCTTATTTACTTTTCTATTGCAATGTTTGCAGCAGTAGTTATATTCCAGACAGTAACTCTCCCTGTAGAGTTTGATGCAAGCAGCAGAGCACTCAAAACTCTTGCCAATGACGGTATCCTTGAGCCCGATGAGGTCCCTCATGCGGCAAAGGTCCTCAAGGCAGCTGCTCTCACATATGTTGCAGGACTTGTTGCGTCTATCCTTCAGCTTATCAGACTTCTCCTTTCAGTCAGAAGAAGATAATGACGGATCCGAGATACCTTGCCGTAAAGCTGCTCGATAAGACATTTTCGGGAGGAAGCTATTCAAATCTCCAGCTTGACAGCGGTCTGAAGGGCTCAGACCTTGATGAACGCGGCAGAAAGCTTTGCTCCGCATTATATTACGGAGTTATCGAGCGGAAGCTGACCCTCGACCATATCATCGGCGGACTCAGCTCACGCCCCATAGGAAAGCTTGACGGCATAATACTGAATATACTTCGCTGCGGCATATACCAGATAATGTATATGGACAGCGTTCCAGACAACGCCGCAGTAAACGAGAGCGTGGCTCTCGCAAAGAAGTTCCGCAAGACCAGTGCTTCCGGCATGGTCAATGCGGTTCTTAGGAATTTTATCCGAAGCGGCAGGGAGCTGAAGCTCCCCAAGGACAGCGAAAAAGCCATGTCCGTGAAGTATTCCGCTCCCGAGGAGCTTGTTAAGAGCCTTACAGCGGACTACGGCAGAGAGACAGCGGAAAAATTCCTTGCGGCTTCTCTTGAAAAAAATGTCACATATCTTCGTCTCAATCCGATTAGATGTACAGAGGAAGAATTGCTTTCTGCACTGGGCGGTATCGCGGCAGAAAAGGTCATGGACAACTGCTATATGGTGGAAAGCGGCGATGTTACGGCGACAGAAGCTTTCAAAAAGGGCTGTTTCCACGTACAGGGGCTCGCTTCCCAGCTTTGCTGCATGTGCCTTGCTCCCACTGAGCAGGACAGAGTTCTTGATATATGTGCAGCTCCGGGAGGAAAGACCTTCACTATGGCTGAGCTCATGGGCGGCAAGGGCGAGATATACGCCTTTGACCTTCACGAGAAACGGGCAGAGCTGATACGCAAGGGTGCTGAAAGACTTGGACTTGCCAATATAAAAGCGGCGGCGGGTGACGCGTCAAAGTACAATCCTGAGCTGCCGAAATTCACAAAGATACTCTGTGATGTCCCGTGCTCGGGACTGGGAGTCATCGGCAGCAAGCCTGAGATAAAATACAAGAATATCCCGGATTTTGCAGGACTCCCCGATATACAATACAAAATAGTGTGCAATGCGCTGAACTATCTCAGTCCCGGCGGTACTCTGGTGTACTCCACCTGTACGGTGAGAAGGGCAGAGAACGAGGCAGTCTGCGAAAGACTTCTCCGTGAACATCCCGAGGTTGAGGCTGTGGAGCTCCCAAAGCTCATGGGAGAGAAATTCGGCACAATGGCTACACTTATGCCGCCGGAATTCGGAAGCGGCTTCTTCATAGCAAAATTCAGAAAAAAGTAAGGTGATAAATTGGAAAAAGTAGATATTCTCAGTCTTGATCTGGACGAACTTACGGAAGCGCTTACCGCTCTCGGAGAGAAGAAATTCCGCGCAAAGCAGATATTTCAGTGGCTTCATGTAAAAAGAGTCCTTGATTTCGACAAAATGTCTGATATATCTATCCAATTGCGCAGTACTTTAAAAGAAAAATTTTGTATAAATGGACTATTTATACAGAAAAAGCTTGAATCTGCTATAGATAATACGGTAAAATATCTTTATAGGCTTTCTGACGGCAATTTTGTGGAGACCGTCCTGATGGAGTACAGCTACGGATACAGTATCTGTGTGTCCACTCAGGTGGGGTGCAAAATGGGCTGTCGCTTCTGTGCGTCTGCTATTGCAGGCTATGTCAGAAGCCTTACTCCCTCAGAGATTCTTTTACAGATCTATGAGGCTGAGAGAGACTCGGGCAGAAAGGTCTCGGGGGTGGTGCTCATGGGCATCGGTGAGCCCCTTGACAATTTCGATAACGTTATGAAGTTCCTTCAGCTGCTGTCCCATAAGGACGGCAATGATATGAGCCTTCGTCATGTTTCGCTGTCCACCTGCGGCATAGTGCCGCGTATCTATGAGCTGGCTGACAAAAAGCTCCAGCTGACGCTTTCTGTGTCGCTCCATTGTGCGGACAATGACGGCAGAAGCGAGATAATGCCTGTAAACAGGAAATACGAGCTGCCAAGTCTCATCGAGGCTTGCAGATACTACATCGATAAGACGGGACGCCGCGTGACCTTCGAGTATGCGGTCATCGACGATGTGAATAATTCCGCGGCGGATGCCGATAAGCTGGCAAAGCTGCTGCGGGGCATGAACTGCCATGTAAACCTTATTCCCGTGAATAAGGTAAGGGAACGAAATTATCATACAGCCCGCTCAGGTGTTGCGGAATTCGCAAAACAGCTGGGCAGGCGGGGAATAAACGCTACCGTGAGAAGAACTCTCGGCAGCGATATTGAAGCAGCATGCGGTCAGCTCAGACGCGACGCAGCTGCGCAAAGTCAACAGAATGGGGGTGCGGATACTTGAGGTTTCGCTACGGCACGGATATCGGTCTGAAGCGCGAGGAAAACCAGGACGCTGTCAGATGCGAATACTTCGGCCATAATGTGCTCGCCGTCGTGTGCGACGGAATGGGCGGCGAACGAGCTGGAAAAGAAGCCAGCGAGCTCGCAATAGAAGAATTCTTCCAGCGTTTTTCGGCTGATTATAAGGAAAGTCTCGGTGATGAGGACATCCGCAAGCTCCTTATCTCATCGATATCGGCAGCAAACTCCGTGATATATACACGGGCCAGGTTCGATTTCAAGAACTTCGGTATGGGTACTACCTGTGTAGCTGCCTTTGTCACAGGAAAAACAGCCTTCATTGCCAATGTCGGAGACAGCAGAGCATATCTGATCACCGACACGGGACTCGTCAGGATAACAACTGACCATAATGTCGCCTCTGTACTGTTTGAACAGGGAAAGATAACAGAAGAGGAAATGGAGGTCCACCCTCAGAAGCATATGCTTGTGCGAGCGGTAGGCGTTGAAAAAACGGTGCTCACCGATACGTTCATGCTGGACTATGAGGATAAGATAAGTCTGCTGCTGTGCTCGGACGGCCTTTCGGGATATTGCAGTGATGATGAAATATACGACGTTATACTAAATTCAGATTTTGATGACGCCGCAGATCAACTTATAAAATTAGCGCTCACCAAGGGCGGCCGTGACAATGTAACTGTTGCGGTAATTTCTGACTAACGCAGGAGGAAAGGAAATGGACAAGAATATTGGCAAGAAGCTCGACGGAAGATATGAGATAACCGAGCTTATCGGCGTTGGAGGCATGGCTGAGGTTTACAAGGGCGTCGATGTTATCGACAACAAGACCGTTGCCATAAAGATACTCAAAAAGGAATTCGCCGAGAACGAGGAGTTTCTCCGCAGGTTCCGCAATGAATCAAAGGCTATCGCAGTTCTTTCACATCCGAATATCGTAAAGATATACGACGTGGGCTTCTCCGAGAAGATACAGTATATCGTTATGGAGTACATCGATGGTATCACTCTCAAGGAGTATATCGAGGAGGAAAAGGTGCTTACATGGAAGGATACTGTACACTTCGTTATACAGATTCTTCGTGCTCTTCAGCATGCGCACGATAAGGGAATAGTTCACCGTGACATAAAGCCGCAGAACATTATGATGTTCACTGACGGCACAATCAAGGTCATGGACTTCGGTATCGCAAAGTTCGCCCGTGAGGAGGGCAAGACCGCTACCGATCAGGCTATCGGAAGCGTTCACTATATCAGCCCCGAGCAGGCAAGCGGCAGCGTTACTGACGCAAAGAGCGACATTTACTCCGTTGGAGCTATGATGTATGAGATGCTCACAGGCAAGAAGCCCTTCGACAGCGATAACCCCGTTGCTATCGCAGTTATGCATATGCACGACATCCCCGAGCGCCCGAGAGCTATCAATCCCGATATTCCAGACGGCCTTGAGGAGATAGTTCTCAGAGCTATGGAAAAGGCTCCCGAGGACAGATACCAGACAACTGCCGAGATGATAAGCGATATCGAAGCCTTCAAGGCTGATCCTCATATCTCCTTCGGCTACTATACAGAGGAATCAGACGAGCCCGAGGAGATCCTTGATTCTGCAGCAGGTACTGAAGTACAGTCTGAAAGCAGACAGGAGGTCGCTAATGCTTATGCTGCAAAGACTCCTGCAATGGCAGCAGCTTCTGCAGGCGGCGGCTCGGGATATTCGTCAGGCGGCAGCTCTGTATCACAGAGATACAACGACGCTTATACAGATAATTACGACGATGAGTATGATGATGACGAGGACGATGACGATGAGGAGGAAGAGCGTTCTTCACTGGTAGTCCCCATACTTACGGCTGTAGTAGTCGTTGTTATCATAGTTGCTGTTATATTCGTTGCAACAGCACTCAGCGGACTTCTCAGAAACAGCGGCAGCAGAAACAACAAGACAATGCCCGATCTCATCGGCTGGGACTACAACCAGGCTGTTTCAGCTTACAGCGGCGACATCAAGTTCGAGATCGAGGGACAGGAATACAACGAAGCTGATGAGGGTACTATCATCAAGCAGAGTATCGAAAAGGATTCTGTGTTCAGCAAGGGCGATGTCTGCAAGGTCGTTATCAGTAAGGGCATGGAGACCGTCGAGGTACCTAATGTTCGTAATGTTAACGTCGAACTTGTAAAGACTCAGCTCAAGGAACGTGGACTTGAATATAAGGTCCAGAAGACCTCTGACGCTGAAATAAAGCCTAACTACGTTATCAAGTCAGAGCCTGAGGAGGGCACAGAGGTCCACAAGGGCACAACTATCATGCTCTATGTCAGCATGGGTGCTAACAGAGAGCAGGTAACTATGGAGGACTATATAGGAAAGACTGCAGAGGACGCTGCTGTTATGGCAGGCTACAAGAACCTCAAGGTCAAGACAGAGCCTACTCCTTCATATGAAAAGGAAGGTATCGTTGTAGATCAGGAGCCTAAGAAGGGCACCAAGATCGAGGGCGGTTCAGAGATCATACTCTATGTCAGCGACGGTACTATCCCTAACGGCAAGGTTGATATCGACCTCAGCTTCCCTGCTGAAGCTTCAGGACGTTTCAGCGTAGACTTCATCCTCACAGATGAGAAGAACAAGACAAAGGCTGAATCAACAGGTACTCTTATCTGTCCTGAAATGGCAGGCTACTCACTTACTATCGAGGGCTCAGGTCAGAACGTAAGAGCAACAGCTATCCTTACGAACCTTACAACAGGCGCTAAGGCTAATTACGGAACCTATACCTTCAACTTCGCTAAGGGCACATATACCACCGACAGCGAGAACGCTTGGGGCGCATTTGAACAGGTAGGCGCATTCAAGAAGGAAGAGCCTTCAACAGAGGCACCTACACAGGCACCTACTGAGGCTCCTACACAACAGCAGCAGGAGCAGCCCACACAGAATGACGGTCGTGTTCCGGGGGTTAACGGTGAATGGCGTGACGGTGGCTGGGTAGATTATCAGCCCGGTGTGAACGGTTCATGGGAAACTCAGGACGACGGACAGACAGTCTGGAAATGGTTCTGATGGCTGACGGCAAATTCAGCGGAATAATCATAAAATGCTTAGGGGGACTCTACACCGTAGAGTCCCCTGACGGTATATATGAGTGCAAGGCGAGGGGAGTTTTCCGCAACAGAGGGATAAGTCCCTGCGTGGGCGACCGCGTTGACGTGGAGGACGGCGTCATCACGGAGATAGCTCCGCGAAAAAACTGTATCATAAGACCTCCTCTTGCCAATCTCGACCAGCTTATATTCATAGTGTCCACCTGTGAGCCTGCACCGAATTTCCTTATTCTGGACAAGTTCATCGCCATTGCGGAGTACAAGGGCATAACCCCGATAATGGTAATAACCAAGACAGACCTCGGTGACAGCCGCCCCATACATGAGGTGTATGGCAGTATCGGTATCGATGTGGCTGAGGTCAGCTATGACGACGACGCTTCGGTGGACAGGGTAAGAGAGCTGCTCAGCGGAAAGATAAGCGCCTTTACGGGCAACTCGGGAGCAGGAAAGTCCACACTGCTCAATGCTGTCGACCCGACGCTCAATATCGCCACAGGCGAGATAAGCCGAAAGCTTGGCAGAGGCAGGCATACCACCCGTCATGCGGAGCTCTACAAGCTCAGCGGCGGCGGTTATATAGCGGATACTCCGGGCTTTTCCACCTTTGAGACAAACCGCTATGACATTATCCGCAAGGAGGAGCTTGCAGGCTGCTTCCGTGAGTTTGAAGGGCTGACAGATAAGTGCCGTTTCAGAGACTGCGCTCATCTGTGCGAAAAGGGCTGCGCAGTTGTGGAAGCGGTGGAAAAGGGAGATATTTCCCGAAGCAGACATGAAAGCTATAAAACAATGTATGAAGAAGCAAAGCAGTTAAAGGAGTGGGAGCTGAAATGAACAGATGTGCAGTTTTTGCAGGCGGAGATATGCCTGACCTTGAATGCTATAAGGAACTATCATACTGGCAGCAGTACAGCTGCTTCATATGTGCCGACTGCGGCTACAGACACGCTTTAAGGCTCGGCATACTGCCCGATATAATAGTCGGCGACTTTGACTCCTACGGCGAAGAGCTGCCAAAGGGCGTCGAGGAGCTGAGAAGCGTCCCCGAAAAGGACGATACGGACACTCTGATGGCTGTGAAAAAGGCAATAGAGCTGGGCTACAACAATATCGACCTCTACGGAGCTCTGGGAGGAAAGCGCTTTGAGCACAGCTTCGCAAATATACAGGCAATGATATACGCTCTTCAGCAGGGAAGCCACCTTGAGATAAAGGGTGAGAGCCACCTTCTGGTGCAGGAAGCTGACGAGGGTGCAGTGACCTACAAAAAGCCTGACGGAGGCATGTATCTCTCGGTGTTCGCATTAACGGAGAGCGTGGGTATAGAGTATCTCCGCGGCGTAAAGTATCCACTTGAGGACTACCGCATGGTGCAGTCATTCCCCATAGGCGTCAGCAACGAGATAGAGGACAGTGAAGCTGTCCTGCGTATAAAGGACGGCCTTGCACTGGTGATACTTACTCCGAAGGATATGGTGTAACAAAAAACTCCCTTGCGGAATATAATGACATATATCCTGCAAAGGAGGGGGTACATATTGAAGATAGTGGTCATTAAGAGCCCGAAATTCATTTCGGGCATACTCAGAGCCATATTCGGTATAAAAAAAGAAGAGCAATGACAACAGGGCGTGACAGAGGGATTTTCCTCTGCCGCGCCCTGTATTGTTTTATCAGTAATCCCGTTCACGTTCACGGGGCTGGTTGTTTCTGTTGAAGTAATGTCCGACAGGCTCACTGCCCGAAAGCATGAAGAATGTAACGACAGTACCTGCAAGTGCGACAGCGTAAAGCAGAACTACGAGCCACATTTTGCCATTGTGCTGCGGAATCATTGGAAGTCCGGGGAATATCTGTATTATTCCGAAGAGAAGCATAACAAGTGATGTGATTGATTTCAGTCCCTTGATGCCTGCTATCAGTGAAAGGGAGCAGACTGCTGCGATACCTGCAATGTAGAGAGAGGAGTTCTTTATTACCTTGCCGAAGCCTTCAAGTCCGTTCTTGTAGCTGAGTCCAAGCTGTCCCGAATAGAGCAGATAGAAGGCAATAGCTGAGATAAGTCCGACAACAGCGAGCACGATACATATCTTGAAGCCCTTTTCAGCTTCTCTCTGGCGTGCCTCATCCTTGAGCTGAAGCATCATGCGCAGGCTTTCCTTTGAGTCCTTCTGCTCAGATACAAGCTGTGATGATACTGCCTTTTTGGAGGCCTCAGCCTTTGCTCTTTCGAGGTCCTCGTCAACGTATTTCGGCTGATACTTTGGCGGCTCAGGCTCATCGTCCAGTATAGGAGCGGATATGGGAGTCTCAGGCTGTACGGGTTCTTCTGCTTTCGGAGGAGGAGTATAGTTGTCCTCGTCCAGAACAGGAGCGGAAACCTGTACAGGAGGTGCCACAGCGCCGAGCTGAGTTCTTCTCATGTCGATTATCTGCTGCTGCTTGTCAGCAGGGAGAGCATCGAAGCGAGCTTTAAGCTCGGGAGTAAGTCCGCCTATGATGTCCTCATCTGAGAGAACGAGCTGTTCATGGGTATAGGGAACAGAGGCGTCGTCGAGTACGGGAGCTGTCACACCTGTGGGAGCACCCTTCTTTTCACTTGTATATGGGATATTGTCATCGAGCACGGGAGCAGATACTCCTGTAGGAGCACCTTTTTTCCCGGAAGCTGTGTCATATGATGCCATGTCGTCGAGAACAGGAGCAGACACGCCTGTAGGTCCGTCTTTTTTCTCTGACGGAGCCACATATCCGAAGTCGTCAAGAACAGGTGCGGAAACTCCTGTTGGAGCGTCCTTTCTTGGTGCACTGGGATCGTATACTATCTCCTCCGGCAAAATACTGCCGGGATTGTTTTCATCGTACATTTTTCAACACCTCGTTTTTAATATATTTATCTATAGAGTCTTTTCCGCCGCAGGATACAAAAGCATAGTACGCAAGAACGCAGGAGGCATCAACAGCATTGATGCTATTATCGCCGTTTATATCTGAGCAGTTGTTCTGCAGTTGGGTAAATGCGCTTATGCCGTTTGTGGAAACTCTGCTGTAGTCGCTGAGTATGGCGGAAGCGTCCACGGCGTTGATCTTACGGTCACCGTTTATATCGCCCTTTGTGCAGTAGGGAGACGGCGCGTTTTCCGTATAGATTGGATACGCATTTCTGAAGTTTTCCGAATCATATTCGGGGAAGGTAAGTCCGTTATCGTTCTGAGGAATGTGCTTCATGACTCTTGTGCTGTCGAAGTCATATGAGCCCTTGAGAAAATAGCGGAAGTTATCGCCTGAAGCTCCGAGATCCCATGTGGGGTCGGATAGGTAGTATTTACCGTTGATTTTTGTAATGAGCCATACATGAGCACTGTCTTCTTTTTGGCCGCTGGAGTCACGGGCAATGCCAGCGATTATGCGGCATGGTATACCCGACTCGTTATAGAGCCTGTACAGCAGCTGAGCCACGCCCTGGCAGACTGCGTTTCCGTTGATGACAGCGCCGTAGGCTGTATAGGCGTATTTGTTCGATATATCAGGTGAGTAGGTCACATTTGATGTGACGTACCTGTAAAGCAGCAGGGCTTTGTTGTAGTCCGAAAGGCCGTCTGCGCTTACGGAAGAAAGGATGCTGTCTATTCTTTTTGAGAGAACAGCCTCTTCCTCAACGGTGGTATAGTAAGAAATATGATACACCAGTCTGAATGAGCTGTTCTTCAGGTATATCTGGCAGCTCAGCTTTTTTACTGCGAAGCGGAGATAATCTCCCTCAGTGCCCGAGCCTGTTTCATCGAAGGCCTTGTACATCATTATCTGACCGACGGTTTCAACCGAAGCCACAGACGAAGATATTTCAATTTCAAAATCGGTGTTTCTGTTTTTCAGATATTTTCTCATCTGTACTGCAGCGTCATCGGCAGAGGCAAAAACAATGTTTTGCGATAATACGGGTTCAGAGGTGCTGACAGCATAAGCCGTACACGGCAGTGAAAAACTGCTTATGAGGGCAAGAGCTGAGACAGCAGCTAATAATCTTTTAGTGAATTTCATACAAAGCCTCCCTTCAGAAAAGCGCATAGTATAAGCAAACAGCCGCCTAAGCGGCTGATGCGTTTTTTATCTTTCCAGTATCTGAGCTCTGTCAGGACCAATGCCGACCATGCTTACGTGGCAGCCGACCAGCTCTTCAAGGCGAGCGATGTAGCTCTTGCAGTTAGCAGGGAGCTCATCAAAGCTTGTGCACTTTGAGATGTCCTCAGTAAATCCCGGGAACTCTTCATAGATAGGCTCGCATCCTTCAAGCTCCTCAAGTGTCGGCGGGAACTCCTTGATGATGCTGCCGTCGGGCTTCTTGTAAGCCACGCACATCTTGAGAGTGTCGATATTTGCGAGAGTATCAAGCTTGTTGATAGCGAGGCTGTCGAGACCGTTTACTCTTACTGAGTGGCGGACGATAACAGCGTCGAACCAGCCTGTTCTTCTTGGTCTTCCTGTAGTAGTACCGAACTCGCCGCCTACGTTTCTGATCTGATCGCCTGTAGCGTCATCGAGCTCTGTTGGGAAAGGACCCTTGCCCACACGGGTAGTATATGCCTTGGCAACACCGATGATGTTGGTGATGACCTTAGGACCTACGCCTGTACCTACGCAAACGCCTGCTGAGAGCGGATGTGAAGAAGTAACGTATGGGTATGTGCCGAAGTCGATGTCAAGGAGAGTAGCCTGAGCGCCCTCGAACATGATAGTCTTGCCTGCCTTGTGAGCCTCGAATGTGAGAACGGAAACGTCGTCCATGTAGGGGAGGAGTCTCTTGCCGTACTCGGTATATTCCTTTGTTACAGCGTCGAGGTCGAAAGCCTCACCGCCGTATACCTTAGTGATTATCTCGTTCTTGAGCTTACCTGTGGACTGTATCTTTTCAGCCAGGACCTCAGGGTGAACAAGGTCATACATACGGATGCCGCAGCGCTCGTACTTATCCATGTATGTAGGTCCGATACCTCTCTTTGTAGTTCCGATGTCCTTGCCGCCGCGGAAAGCCTCTGAAAGGCCGTCGAGAGCGATATGCCAGGGCATAACGATCTGAGCACGGGGATCAACCTTGAGGTGCCCCTGAGTCTTGATGCCTCTTGATTCAAGGCTGTCCAGCTCGCCGATAAAGTCCTTGGGATCGAGAACTACACCTGCGCCGATGAGGTTGAGAGCGTTGGGGTAGAGAATACCCGATGGTACAAGGTGAAGCTTGTAAACCTCACCGTTATTTACAACAGTGTGACCTGCGTTGTTACCGCCCTGTGAGCGGACTACAACGTCTGCACGGGAAGCGAGGATATCGATGATCTTACCCTTTCCTTCGTCTCCCCATTGAGTTCCGACTACAATATTTGCAGGCATTTGTTTTCCTCTTTTCATAAAATTTATTTGTGCAGGCAGACAGGTGTCTGCCGAAAAAGCACACTTACAATATATTATAACATGTTGTTGTGAAAAAAGCAACACTCGCGGAAAAAAATTATCCTCATCAGAAAAAATGCGCAAAAAAAGACCTGATAAAAGCCATCAGGTCTTTGAAGGGTTATTTCTTGCTGCTGTAGTATTTTTCCTTATTCTTTTTCATATTCTCTCTTGCAATGATGAAAACATGACGGTAGCTTTCATGCGCATTCGGATCATACACTGCTGAGCCCTTGGCGATACCGAGTTTATGAGATATCTTGCCGCTTTCGTTGAAGAGCTTCAGCTCGTAATCAAAGCTCTGGAAGCACTCATCCATATCGACGATGCCCTTGTCCCGCATGATAGCGATGAACTCGTCGCCTGCAACACGGAATACATTGTCGTTTCCGAACACCTTTTTAAGTATTCTTGCAGCGTTGCGCATAAGCTCATCACCTGCTTCAAATCCGTAGTGAGCGTTTATGTGTTCAAGGCCGTTGAGGTCGAAAAATGCAATGGAAAATCTAGGATTGTTTTCCTTTATGTCATCGTCAAGCTTTCTTATGGCGTTTTTATAGGCTGCCTTGTTTTGTGTATTGGTAAGCGTGTCCTTGTATAAGTTTGAATCCACATACCTGGCATACTTGTCCAGCTTTCGGCAGACAGAGTGGAGGTTTGTAGTTACTTCCTCATATTCGTCATGGAAGGAGTGCTTGTTTTCCTCACCGTCTGCAAGAGTTTTGAGAAGCTCCCTTTCGCTGTCAGGCAGTTCATCCAGCTTCTTTATGGAAGTCTGCATCATGGCCCTGCTCAGGCTCTGTGTGGCGAGATCAATATTTTCAATCTCCTTCATCATCAGTGAGAAACGCTTTCTGTTCTGGGACATTACGACGAATGAAAGTATGATAGCGATAGTAAGGGCTGTCATAAGAATAATTATTGAGGTCGTTCTGTTGCCGTTGAGCTTGTCGTCGTACCATTTTGCGTCGAAGTCAACTCCGACAATGCCTGCCACATTTCCGTCAGAATCGAATACGGGGCTGTATGCCGAGTAGAAGCGTCCCCATTCATCGGTATATGCTTTTTTGTCAACAGCGGCAACACCGTTTGCAGCGCTTCTGAGAGCCTCTGTGGAAACGGTAGGTGAGCCGAATTCTCCGGGGTCTTCAACGGTGGGATCTATTGTGAAGGTAAATGAGCCGTCGGGCATTTGCCTTATACCATAGATATAGTCCAGCTGGATATTTTCCTGAAAAGCTCTGAGAGTATCCAGTGCACGGTTATAGCTTTCGGTACCTTCGTCTTCCTTTTTCAGAAGTTTAAGCTCGTCACCGTTAAGCATATAAGCCGCAGTGTTTGAAATATCGAGCATACGCTGATCTATCTGTTCACGCAGATTCCTTTTTGCGAGTGTTGACAGTGTAAGAGCCATAAGGATATTCGTCAGCAAAAGCAAAGCGATAGCTATGATAAAATTGCGCTTGCTTGTATGAATTATTCTCTCCTGTTTACTCATTGGATCACCTCATGACAGACAATATATTTTATCAATATAGATATATGTTTATTATATCATTATACTGGTGCAATGTCAATATATATATACAAAAAAACTGCCGTGCCCGCAGTATTGAGCACAGCAGTTATAAGCCCTGATCCTGTCAATGGAGGTGAAACTCCATGCAGTTCTGTATGTTAAAGTGCGCTGCCCTTTTCGACAGCTATGGTTATCTTGCTTCCGTCGCTTACAGCTGAGATCTCACCGTTGAAGCAGGTAGCGTAGGTAGTTATATCCATCTCCTTCAGTGCGTCCTGTACCTTTCCCGAAAATGTGCTTGAATCAGTGCATACCACTGCACATTTCGGAGTGACAGCCTTCAGAAAATCGCTGAGATTATCCAGTTTTCTGCCGTGATACGGTACCTTCAGCAGTGTACACTTTCCGATGTCCATTATCTCATCAAGCCTCTGCTCCATAGCGTCGCCCGTAAACAGAAGGGTGTTGTTGTGGTGGACTGCCTTTGTTACAAGGGAGAAATCGTTCTCGGAGCTGTCATCTTCGCCGTAGGAGTCCTTTTTCGGGGCATATACGGTATAGTCAACATCGTCGAGGGTAAAGGATATATCCTCGGTGAGCTTCATTGAGTTGGTATTCTCGGCGGCAAGAGCCTCGGCGAATTTTTCGTATTCGCTGACATTGCCCTCATAATCAGGCGTGAGCACGTTCTTCACATCGAAGGTCTTCAGCACCTTTGAAGCTCCGCCTACGTGGTCCTTGTCGAAGTGAGTGATAATGAGGTAATCGATAACAGTAGTGCCGCTTTCCTCAAGGAGAGAGGCTATCTTCTTTCCGTCGCCCTTTTCGCCGCAGTCTATGACAACAGTTGATGTCTCGGAACGGAGCACCATAGCGTCAGCCTTTCCTACGTCGAGGAATGTGACCTTAAGCTCCTTTGCGCCGACAGTATCCGTCGGCTTCTTCTCATTGCAGGCAGAGAGCGATGAAACGGCTAACAGTGATGAGAGCAGCAAAGCTGCGGCTTTCTTTAAGTTCAACATATTCAATACCCCTTTCGTGAGAGCCGGTATATACTTCCACATTTTACAGTATATCTTCTTTTACTTAAAATAATCTTAACTCAGCAGCCCCGATTTGTCAAGAATTTTGTCATGTGTTGCCGACAGCTAAAAAAATCTTGCATTATAATATATAATGTGGTATAATAATTTATTACAGGATTTTCAAGGAAGGCGAGGTTCTTTAATTGAAGGACAATACCGTTGAAATAAGTGAAATAAATGCACTGCTGGGCAATAAGCCCCGAAAAGCTTATATCCGAAGCTTCGGCTGTCAGCTGAACGTATCCGACGGCGAAAAGATAAAGGGACTGCTGAAAAAAATGGGCTACGGCTTCACCGAGGACGAGCATGAGGCTGACCTTATCATACTCAACACCTGTGCAGTACGCGAGAGCGCCGAGGACAGAGTTTTCGGCATTGTGGGCAGCATGAAGAAGCTGAAGGAACTCAGACCGTCCCTTATCATCGGTATTGCAGGCTGTATGACGGCTCAGAGCCATATTGCCGATAAGATAAAAAAGTCATATCCCCAGGTAGACCTTGTTCTTGGAACTTCTGCCATAAGCGCTCTTCCTAAGCTTCTGCTGGAGGCTGTAAAGGGAGCAAAATTCTCGGCAGATATCAGCGAGTACGATGACTTTTCGGAGGTGGCTGAGCAGGTCAGGGACAGCAGCTACAAGGCTTCTGTGCCCATAATGTTCGGCTGCAATAACTTCTGCACATACTGTATAGTGCCCTACGTCCGCGGACGTGAGCGCAGCCGCCGTCCCGAGGATATAATCGAGGAGGTAAGGCAGCTGGCAGCTCAGGGCTACAAGGAGATAATGCTGCTTGGACAGAATGTCAATTCCTACGGCAATGACCTTGACGGCAAGTGCAGCTTCCCTCAGCTTCTCCGCGAGCTGAACAAAATAGAGGGCGATTTCTGGATACGCTTCATGTCCTCACACCCGAAGGACGCTTCAAAGGAGCTTATCGACGCCATTTTCGACTGCGAAAAAGTGGCAAAGCACCTTCACCTTCCCGTACAGAGCGGAAGCAGTGATGTGCTGCACCGCATGAACCGCAGATATACCATAGACAAGTACCTCGGCATAGTGGACATGATACGCAGCCGTGACCCTGATTTCTCCCTTACTACCGATATTATCGTCGGATTCCCCGACGAGACAGATGAGGAGTTCCGTGCAACACTTGATGTGATAAAAAATGTGAAGTATGACAATATCTACTCATTTATATACTCAAAGCGCACAGGCACCAAAGCGGCGGAAATGCCCGACGGTACCTCAGACGAGGAAAAGGGACGGCGTATGAGGGAGCTCCTTGAGGTACAGCGTCAGGTCTCCACAGAGCACTACAAGCGCTTTATCGGCAGGACCATGAGAGTTCTTGCAGACGGGACTTCAAAAAAGAAAAAAGGCTGGCTCACAGGAAAGAGCAGTGAGTTCATAATAGTTGAGTTCGAGGGAGACAGCTCCCTTATAGGTCAGTTCGTTGACATTGAGATAACCGATGCCATGAACTGGGCTGTTACAGGACATATAAAGAAAGGAACAATATAAATGAAAAGAATTATTGCATTGACATGCTTTGCGGCACTTCTTCTTGCAGGGTGCGGAAAGACAGGCAATAGCAGCTCTTCATCTGAGAGCGGCAGTACAACTACAGAGCCTGTGAGCACCACAGCAGCTTCGGCTGAGGATACAACGGCTGCTGAGATAACGACTACAGAGGCGGCTTCAACAACAGACGAGTCAAAGACAGAAGCAGATACAACAAAGGAGCCTGACGGAATGGTTTCCGCAGGCGGACGAATGGATATGTACCCTGCCGTTTATCAGGCTGAGGTAAAGAGAGTCTTCGATGAGACAGCTGCGGAGAATAACGGCATGGCGAGCATCGAGTACGCACTCCGTGACCTTGATGTTGACGGTATCCCCGAGCTTATCCTGAAATACGGCACCTGCGAGGCTGATTTCCGCATACACATTTACAGATTTGATGAGGAGTGTGAGCTTCAGGACCTCGGAGTGTTCGGCGGCGGACATACTTCTTTCTGCTATGACGAGAACACGGGGAATTTTGTTCTTCTGTGGGGACATATGGGCTCGGCAAGCATAATGTATAATGTATGGGAAAACGGTACATTAAAGCAAACAGACCACTATGACTTCACTCTCGACGAGCAGAACCCTTCGTATGATGCTGTTCTTGAAGAAAAGGGCATAAAACATATGGAGTTCGTGGGAGCTTATACAATTGACTCGAACAGCGGTATAAAGTCGTATTTCCAGCATGGAGACGGCACTTCCGAGGAGTTCGACGGACTTTACCTCGATTATATCTGCTGATATTTGCAGAAAAAACCGATAAACATTAATTAAAAGGAGAATATAAAAATGGATATTATGGAAATGACAAGAGAGCTGGGAAAGGCACTTCAGCAGGACGACAGATATACAGCTTATATGCTGGCTAAGAAGGCTAACGACGACGACAAGGAGCTTCAGGAGGATATCGCACATTTTGAGGATCTCCGTATGAATCTCGGCAGCGCTATGAGCAGTGAGGAGCCCGATTCCGACAACATCAAGGCTCTTGATACTGAGCTCAAGACAGTTTACAACAAGATAATGAAGAACCCTAAGATGATAGTCTACTCAGGTGCACAGCAGGCTCTTGAAAAGCTTGTATCCAATATGCAGCAGATAATCAGCATGTGCGCTAACGGCGAGGATCCCGAGACCTGCCAGATACCTGAGGGCGGCTGCAGCGGCAGCTGTGCTTCCTGCGCAGGCTGTCACTGATTTAAATGGACAATAATAACAAGGCACTGTATGATAAGATCGCTTATGTCAACTATCTTATCAGCAGCTCTGACGTCAGTATGCCTCCATACAGCTTTCAGCTCAGAAACAGTGCCGAAGCGATAAAGATAAACAGACAGTGTGGCTGGAGCGCTTTAGCCTGTGGAATTTCCGTGCTTGGAATGAAGCTCTTCAGATGGGATCTTTTTAGTGTATCAGGCATTATACTGGCAGCTTTGTGCTTTATCTGTGCGATATTCAGTTTTATATATTCTGCCTGTATGGAGAAGGCTGTCATAGCTGAAGCTGACGGTGACAATATCACAATAAAGGGCAGAACTTATAACTGTGGTGAGATAGAAGGGATAAGCAAGTATACCTTCAATAATCTCAGACTGATATCAGGAGGCAGATGTATACTGACCTTGAATAAGTCATGTGACGGCTGCAGAGACCTTATAATGTGGGCGAAGCAGTACAATATACCTATAAACGATGACTCTTCGGAGAATGCAGATAATCTCAAAAAAAAGCAGGCAGTCCTTGTGATTTTTATCCTTGTGATCAGTTTTGCGGCAGCACTTATAATATTTTTCTTGAAAAGGAAATGACCGCATAAAGAAACGAGCGGCAGATATGTATTTTAGATAAAGGAGCTAAACCAATGGAAATCGACAGAAGTAAAATATCCCCCATGATGCAGCAGTACTTCGAGGTCAAGGACAAGTATCAGGACTGTATACTGTTCTTCCGCCTCGGCGACTTCTACGAGATGTTCTTCGACGATGCCGTAGTAGTCTCAAAAGCCCTTGAGCTGACTCTGACGGGCAGGGACTGCGGACTGGAAGAAAGAGCTCCTATGTGCGGAGTGCCATATCATGCGGCGGATATGTATATAAAGAGGCTCATTGATCTGGGCTTCAAGGTGGCTGTCTGCGAGCAGCTCACCGACCCTGCCGAGACCAAGGGCATAGTTGTACGCGACGTCATCCGTGTGGTAACTCCAGGTACGCTGACTGAGAGCAGTATGCTCGATGACGGCAGCAACAATTATATCTGCAGCATTTTCTATGACGAGTCAGCAAAGACCTGCGGCGTGGCTTCTGCCGACCTTTCAACAGGTGAGGCGGCACTCAGCTTTTTTGAGGGCAAGGACCTTGAAGCAGGGGTCATCAACGAGCTTTCACGCTGTCAGCCTGCTGAGGTCATATTCCCACAGAGCTTTCTTTCACTTAAGGCTGCCTCGGAGTTCATCAAGGTGAGACTTTCCTGTGCAGTGACACTCCGTGACGCTGTATGCTTTGAGCCGTCAGCACGAAGGGATATGGCTGCGGCAGTTTTCGGCGTGAAGTCCGTCACAGAGCTGGGCATAAGCGAGGACGGAGCTGACTGTGCGGCAGTATGCGGACTCTTCGATTACATAAACGATACCCAGAAGACATCGGTTTCAAGATTCACATCTATTGAGCTCCTTAACGGCGAACAGTTCATGGGACTTGACCTGAACGCAAGACGAAATCTTGAACTCACAGAGACACTCCGCAGCAAGGAGAAGAAGGGCTCTCTCATGTGGGTGCTGGACTCAACAAAGACATCTATGGGACGCCGTATGCTGAAAAACTGGATAGAGCAGCCCCTTAAAAGCCCTGCAAGGATAATCGAGCGCCTTGACGCAGTTGAGGCACTCTACCGCAAGAGCGTTGTGCTCGCCGACCTTACCGACCTTCTTGACAGAGTCTACGACCTGGAGCGTCTTATGACAAAGGTCATGTACAAGAGCGCAAATCCGAGAGACCTGAAGTCCCTTTCGGCTACAGCCATGCAGCTGCCCCTCATAAAGCAGGAGCTTGCAAAGCTTGGTGATTCAAAGCTCCTTGCACGATATAACGACGAAATATCTATGTTGGACGAGCTGGTGAACCTTGTTGAGAACGCCATTATGGACGAGCCGCCTATCTCCGTCAAGGACGGCGGTGTTATCAAGGAGGGCTTCAATAAGGAGCTTGACGAGCTTCGTCACATAATGAACAACGGCAGGAGCATCATCGACGAGATAGAGCAGCGTGAGAAGGAAGCCACAGGCATCAAGAACCTGAAGATCGGCTTCAACCGTGTATTCGGCTATTATCTTGAGGTCACACGCTCATACTACGACCTTATCCCCGAGGGCTGGATACGCAAGCAGACCCTTGCAAACGCCGAGCGCTTCATCACAGAGGAGCTGAAAAACGCCGAGAATGCCATACTCGGTGCAAAGGACAAGGCACTTTCTCTCGAAGCTGACATATTCTCTGAGGTACGTGACTTCCTTGCGACAAAGCTTGAAGCCGTTCAGAAAACTGCCTCGGCAGTTGCGGCTGTGGACGTTCTCTGCTCCTTTGCGGACGTAGCTCTGCGAAATCAGTACGTCAAGCCCGACATTGCCATTGACGGTGCTATTGACATAAAGGCAGGACGTCACCCTGTTGTGGAGCTTATGCTCACTGATGAGATGTTCGTGCCAAATGACCTGTACATCGACACAAAGGCTGACCGCATGTCAATAATCACAGGCCCCAATATGTCAGGTAAATCTACATATATGAGGCAGGCTGCTCTCATAGTCCTCATGGCGCAGATGGGAAGCTTCGTCCCTGCTGATTCCGCTAAGATATCCGTTGTGGACAAGATATTCACCCGTGTGGGAGCATCGGATGACCTTACGGCAGGTCAGTCCACATTCATGGTGGAGATGAGCGAGGTCTCGGATATACTGAAAAACGCCACAAAGGACAGCCTTGTTATCCTTGACGAGGTGGGAAGAGGCACCTCCACCTTTGACGGCGTCAGCATTGCCCGTGCAGTTGCGGAGTTCATCTGTAATTCCAAGAAGCTGGGCTGCAAGACACTTTTCGCCACTCACTACCATGAGCTTATCGGGCTTGAGGACGAGCTGGAGGGCGTAAAGAACTACAGTATCGCCGTAAACAAGCACGGCGGCACTATTCGCTTCCTGAGAAAGATAGTCCGCGGCGGTGTGGATGAGAGCTACGGAGTTGACGTTGCAAAGCTGGCAGGACTTCCTGCAAAGGTAGTCGCCCGTGCAAAGGAGCTCCTTGAAGAAATGGAGAGAGCTCACGCTTCGGAGCGTCCTGCGGCAGTCCGCGAGGAATCGGGGCAGATAAGCTTCGGCAGTCTCGGCAGAGAAGCTGCTCTGGAAATGCTGGAAAAGACCAATATAGACGAGCTCACCGACGGCGAGTGCCGCGAGCTTCTCAGAGATATGCTGAAAGCTATACAGTAGGGAACGCCGCCTCGGCGTTCCGAGCCTTTAGCCGATTTAGAGCTAAGAGCTAAGAACTAAGAGCTAAGTAGGGGCGACGTCCCGTCAACTCTCAACTCTAAACTCTCAACTTTAGAAAACGTGTAGGGACGACCAATGGTCGTCCGCAAATATAAAATTATGCATTATGCATTATGAATTATGAATTGAAACAGAGGTGCAAATCATGCCTGCTTATTTTTCTTTGACAATGGAATTCAGCCGTGCAGAGCTGGATTTTGACAATATGAAGGAGCTTACCGCTTACATCAAGCATGCCGGTCTTGAATTCAGGAGCGGAGCATATAATGCCGAAAACGAGTCTATGGAGGATATCATGGACTGGAACCAGAAGAAGCTGGAAGAGGACTTCGAACTGGGTTATGACGAGGACGCTTCCAACGATTACAAGCAGATGTACTTCAACTACGGCGGTTTTTCCGAGGTACGCGGCTTTATTATGAATGAAGAGCCTATCCGCGGAGAGTATATCTTTACTTTGCTGATACCTCAGGAGGAGGTGCACGTTGAGGGCGATACCTACAAAAAAGAGGCTGTGGAGAAGCTGAAAGCCATTGCTTCAAAGCTTTGGATACTGCCGAAAACACGTACCATGCAGACAGAGCTGGAGCTTGGCGAGGGCATCACTCCCGAAATGGATATTAAGGAGGGTGCAGCACCGATCGCCTGTCCATTTGCCATCGTATCGGAAAAGCAGTTCGGACGCATGGACACAGCAGATTATACTGCCGAGCATATCGAATACGGCGGAGTAATACTCACACCAAAACGGGTAAAGCTGGTCTGAACCGCGCTTCAAATCAGAAAGGAAGTAAACAATGCCCCCCATTAATGTCCTTAGCAAGGAAATATCAGAGCTTATCGCCGCAGGTGAGGTCATAGAGCGCCCCTCATCGGTCATAAAGGAGCTTGTGGAGAACTCTATAGATTCGGGAGCTTCTCACATCACTGTTGAGATAAAAAACGGCGGAACCACATATATGCGTGTTACCGATGACGGCTGCGGAATGTCATTTGCCGACGTGCCGAAGGCATTTCTCCGCCATGCCACAAGCAAGATAAGTGTCAAGGAGGATCTTGACAATATCCTCACTCTCGGTTTCCGAGGTGAAGCCCTCGCTTCTGTTGCGGCGGTAGCCCGTGTTGAGATAATGACAAAGCAGAGGGAGGAGCTCTATGGCACTCTCTATACCATTGAGGGCAGTACGGAGAAGTCCCATGAGGAGAGCGGCTGTCCCGACGGCACTACTGTCATAATCCGTGACCTGTTCTATAATGTGCCTGCAAGACGCAAGTTCATGAAAAAGGACGTCACCGAGGGAAATGCAGTAAGCAATATACTACAGAAAATAGCCATGTCTCACCCCGATATAGCTTTCAGATTTATCCGTGACAACCGCACGGAGTTCAACTCCAGCGGCGATGGTGAGCTTTTCTCTGCTATATATGCGGTCTACGGACGCGACTTTGCCCGCGACCTCATTCCTGTGGACTACGAATATGAGGGAGTGAAGGTGGGAGGCTATGTTATAAAGCCGCTGTATTCCAAGAACAACCGTGCTTTTCAGAATTTCTTCGTGAACGGCAGATACGTCCGCTCACGTCTTTGCTCATCGGCACTGGAAAATGCCTACACCAACATGATAATGACAGGAAAATTCCCTGCCTGTGTGCTTCTCATAGACCTGCCGCCAAGCACTATGGATGTAAATATCCACCCCACCAAGGCTGAGGTGCGCTTCACCAATGAGAAATCTGTGTCTGACGCAGTGTACTTTGCGGTCAAGAACGCCATGATGAAGGATGGTCTGATCTATGAGTTCGAGCTGAAGCCCCATGCTGACTGGACTAAGGCTGCACCTCCGCAGGAGGAGATGAAGCAGCAGGAGTTCATGTTCACTCCCGTTGACAAGATAGAGGAGACAGAACAGAAGCTGGCGGAATCTCCAATGCCTGTGTATGAGGCTCCGAAGCCTGCATATACAGCACCAAAGCCTGTTATGGAGGAACAGCCGTATACTGCGGATATAACCCCAAGTTCTGCCTACGATGAAAAGCCTGTACAGGCGGCAGCTCCCATAGCTGACAAGCCTGCGTCAATAGCAGAGACATTCCCCGTACAGGAGGAAGCTCCTGCGGCAGAGCCTGTGAAAGAGCCTGAGCCGCCGAAGCCTATGGAGGGCTTCAGCTACATAACACAACAGGCATTCACAGCCGCACCTGTGCAGAAGCCTGCGGAGCCTGAAACTCCGAAGGAGTCGGTATGGACAGAAAAGCCCAAGATACGTGTTATCGGCGAAGCCTTCGGACTCTACGTGGTAGCTGAGGTGGGCGACGACACCATGATAATGATAGACAAGCATGCTGCCCATGAGCGCATAATCTTTGAGCGCCTCAAGAGCCGCAACTGCCGACAGTACAGCCAGCAGCTCCTTACGGGAGTGCGGGTTCTCCTTACAGGGGACGAATTCAGCGCCCTCGAAACAAATCAGGAGCTCCTTGCAGATTTAGGTTTTAAGTTTGATTTCTCTGAGAAGCCCTGCGTTGTGGCGACGGCTGTCCCCACCTTTATTATGGAGCTTGACATGGAGGACATAATCTCGGAGATAGCTAATAATCTCCGTATGTACAGCCACGACCCGCAGTCCCATATGCTGGACGATATGCTCCATACAGTCGCCTGCAAATCTGCGATAAAGGGCAACGACAAGAACGATATCGCAGAGCTTCAGTCCCTTGCGGAGCAGGTATACTTCGACGAGAGGATAAGACATTGTCCCCACGGAAGACCTGTTATGTTCACCATGACCAAGAGCAATATCTCACATCAGTTCAAAAGAACCTAAGGAGGCACCATGAAACGAGCAGTTAAAGCATTATTCATCGCAGTATATTTTGCAGTACTTATATGTGTTTTTATCTATGTCACCTTTCTGACACATGACGTCGACGTTCAGCATATGGATATTTATTTCGGAGATGTGCCCGAGGGTACTGCCTTTGCGGATATACTCCTGAAGGACAGCAATGATGAGCTCCGTCTTAATCTTGATATTAATACTAATTTCAACTATTGTGCACTGGTTGGGCTGATACCTGACTTTGATATCGATGAAAACAGCGAAATCGTAAGGTATAACGAGGACGATTATCGAAGCTTAATGTTCAATCATACTGACTTTGGCTCTGTTTATCTGGAGGGGCTTGAGATCGCCCGAGGGGAAAATGACGCTTATATGTGCTTCGGAGGTTATACTCAGCCAATAATAAAACACTTCCGTCACATAAAGGTCGCATACTGCGATAAGGACGGCAATATCCTCGGTATGACCAATGAGGCTGAGGTAAAAAGCGTGCCGCTGTACTATACTGAATACGAAATAAAAGCAGACGGTGATGAACTCAGCTGCAAGATCGTACTGGCTCGGATGTATTATGTTATCGCAGTTTTACTGTTGAGCGTGATAGTGCTCGCAGTAAGCGTGATCGTAAAATTGAGAAGAAAAGCTGCACAGAAAGCTCGGTCCGCAAAAGCGGCGGAAGATACTGAGTGATCATAACAGCTTTTTACGGGAGAAAATGATATGAAACGAAAATTAAAAGTAATTTTTATCGCGGTATATTTTGCAGTACTTATTTATACCTTTGTATGTCTGGCATTGTCAGGGCACGTTGATTTTGGCCATATGAATATTTACTTCGGAGAAGTGCCCGAGGGTACTGCCTTTGCGGATATACTCGTAAAAGGAAAAGCGGAAGATACAGAGATGGATTTTAATGTATATAATGGATCCGTCCTTGAAGTTGACCGCAGCTGCGAGATCGCAGAATATAACGCGGACGGCTATACAAGTCTGTTCCTGAAGCATAGCGGTGTTGACCTTGAAATGCGCGACCTGTCACCCGATTCGGAAAATAAGTATATGGAAGTGGGCGGAGGAAGCCATACGCTCAGCCAATTTCGCTATATTAAGTTAGCATACTGCGATAAGGACGGCAATATCCTCGGTATCACCAAGGAGACCGAGGTGAAAAAAACGCCGCTGAATGATGTTACATATGAAATAAAAGCAGACGGTGATGACCTCAGATGCAGATTTTTTAAGGCCCCGAAGTATTATCTGTTTGCACTTGTTCTTTGGGCAGTGGTACTCTTCGCAGTGTGCGCGGCTGTAATAATTATTAAAGAAAAAATTGCAGAAAGACAGTCCGCAAAAATGAGGATCCCAATACAGTCGGGAGAAGTTGATAATGAACGAAAAGAATAACAAGCCCTTCGTGCTTGCTGTTGTGGGACCTACCGCATCGGGCAAGACATGGCTGGGCGTTGAGCTTGCGAAGATTTACGGCGGAGAGGTCATCTCCGCCGATTCCATGCAGATATACAAGGGCATGGACATAGCTTCGGCAAAGCCCACAGAAGCCGAAAAACAGGGAATACCCCATCACCTCATGGGCGTCCTCGACAGGGACGTCAGCTTCAGTGCTGCGGACTATGTCAGTCTCGCCAACGAGAAGATACAGGAAGTCCTGTCACGGGGAAAGCTTCCTATTATAGTGGGCGGCACGGGACTTTATGTGGATTCTCTCCTTGAAAATGTGAAGTTCTCTGAGGGCGGCAGCGATGAGGCTTACCGTCAGGAGCTTTATGCCTTCGCCAAGGAACATGGAAACGAGGCACTCCACGCACGGCTTGCGGAAATGGACAGCGAAGCCGCAGAGGGCATACACCCAAATAATCTGGTGAGAGTTGTCCGCGCTATGGAGGTCTGTCACGTTACGGGACGAAAATTCAGCGACCTCAAGCGGGAGAGCAGAATGGTGGAAAGTCCATATGAATCCCTGATAATAGGGCTCAATTACGAAAACAGGCAGACGCTCTACGACCGCATAGACCTGCGCGTTGATGAAATGGTAAAGGCAGGTCTTGTTGAGGAAGCCCGTCAGCTGTGGCAGGAAAGCGGCATGAAGACTGCCGCCAACGCTATCGGCTACAAGGAGCTTATCCCATATTTCGAGGGAAAAGCAGAACTTTCGGACTGTATCGGCATAATCAAGCAGGAAACACGGCATTATGCCAAGCGTCAACTGACGTGGTTCCGGAAAAATGGGCGTATAGAGTGGATTTTTTTGGACAGATTTAATAAAAATAATGAAATATTAGAAAAATGCAAAAAAAGTATAGCCAAATATTTTTAAATGTGATATAATGAACTGTGTGTATTTATGTGCGCTCTATTTGACAAAATATTTTACTCACAAAAATACGCAGACAAACAAATAAATCGAATAGGAGAATGTGTATGAACAAAACAATCAATTTGCAGGATGTGTTCCTCAATCAGTGCAGAAAAGACAAAATAATGGTCACCATCATCCTCACAAACGGTTTCCAGTTCAAGGGAATGGTAAGAGGCTTTGACAGCTATGTCGCTATCTTCGACTGCGACGGCAAGCAGCAGCTGGTTTACAAGCATGCTATCTCAACTATCATCCCTGCAAGAGCAGTATCTATCCTCGACGCTTCAGAAAAGAACGACTAAGGGTGATCTGAATGAGATTTGCCAGGTCGGAAGGCAGCTTCATGGTCAAGCTTCTCAGGAACGTTGTCCTTGTGCTGCTTCTGATAGTTTTTATAAGCATAGTCTATAATTTCCGCAACAGAGAGAGCAATACGGTCTCTGCTCTCATGGCGTCCTCGGTCTCCTCAAAGGAGTACAAAGGTGTTTTCATCAGAGATGAAGAGATGATCCTCTACAGCGGAAACGGCGTACTCAGCTATAATGTTGCGGACGGCGGCAAGGTGGGCAGCGATACTGTTATCGCAGAAGCCTACCCCTCTGACGAGCAGCTCAGCATAAAGCGCCAGAAGTCTGTGCTTCAGAAGGAACTGAATATTCTCGAAAAAATCCAGAACCCCGGTACCCTTGAATCGGCTCAGCCTGCCAGCATCTCAGAGAAGATCGATGAGAGCTACAGGAGCCTGATCTACTTCAGGGACATGGGGAATTATGAAGAACTTAAAACAGTTAAGGACAATCTTCTCGTTCAGCTCAGTACATATCAGATAATGACTGATGAGGTGCAGGGCTTTGACCAGAAGATATCCGATATAAAGTCAGAGATCGCCAAGCTTGACGCAAAGTCACTCTCCCCGACAGAGACTGTCAAAGCCAAGAGATCGGCATATTTTGCCAGCTATATCGACGGCTATGAGGAAGAGCTGAGCAGCAAGTCACTTGATAAGCTGACCTGCGACAAGATAGATGAGATCACTGATAAAAAGTCTACAGCGCCAAATGTGGTCGGAAAGCTTATTGACGGCTACGGCTGGTATCTTGCGATTGTTGCGGATAACTCCAAAAAAGAGTATGAGATCGGCAATGAGGTCAGACTCAGATTTGATTCTTCAGCCGAGAGCTACCCTGCCGTTATTTACGATATACGCGACGAAAAGCCCGACAGGAGCCTCATCATCATTTCGTGCAGCAAGTTCAATTATGAGCTCGTTCAGCACAGAGCTGAGATAGTAGAGCTCATCACCCTTGTGAACGGTATGGAGAAATGCGAGGGACTCAAGGTGCCCCGTGACGCTATCCGCTTTGCCGATGTAAAGGAGCAATATACCGATCAGAACGGTATGGAGCAGGAAAAGGTCAAGCGCGAAAAGGGTGTGTATATCCGTAAGGGCGAACAGGTGCTCTTCAAGAAGATCAAGGTCATTTTCGAGGGAAGCAATTATGTTCTCTCTGAGGTGCAGGACGATCCCGAGTATCTGGCACTGTACGACGATATTATGTTAGAGGGAGTCGATAAGGATGATGAATAATAACGATCTCGCTTATATCGACGAGAACCTGCGCATAATAAGAGAGAGATGCGCCGAAGCAAAGGACAAGTACCGCAGCTCCGACGATGATATCCGCATAATGGCGGTCACAAAGACCGTTGCTCCCGAGGCTGTAAACCATGCAGTGGAGCTGGGTATCGGACTCCTCGGTGAAAACAGGGTGCAGGAGTACCTTTCAAAGGCAGACTTTTATGATAAGTCTGCTGAGGTGCAGTTCATTGGACATTTACAGACCAACAAGGTCAAATATATTATAAATTCAGTAAGCATGATACAATCCGTTGACAGCCTTAAGCTCGGTCAGGAGATAAGCCGCCTCGCCCTTAAAAACGGCAGAGTGATGGATATTCTCTGCGAGGTAAATATAGGCGGTGAGGAATCAAAGAGCGGTATCGCTCCCGACGGATTGAAGGAGCTTATGGACGGGCTCTCGGAGCTCGAAGGCGTACGCATAAGAGGACTTATGACTATCCCGCCGCCGTCTGACAGCGATGTGTTCCTCGGAAGAATGAAGGAGCTCTACGATAAGGTCTCCTCTGAGTATCAGGGAATGGACACGCTCTCAATGGGCATGACCCACGATTATGCAGAAGCGATCCGCTACGGCTCAACACTGGTGCGTATCGGAACAGGTCTGTTCGGCGCAAGAGATTACTCAAAGTAACTCGCAGCGGAATGCTGAATATCAACACGGGATACTCCGCATTGATCCTGTGAAGAAATATAAAAATACAAATAATGCGGAGAAGGAGTATTAAGATGAAACTTTTTGACGGTATTAAGGATTTTTTCTTTGCAGCAGATGATGATGATTTTGAAGCTGATGTTCCCGTTCGTCACGAGCGTGAGCGCGGCGGTTTCCAGCCTTCAGACCAGGAGGATGCTCCCGTAAACGAAGGTGCTCCCGGCGGAATGGGCGGCGGCAGAAGAAACAAGGTCGTTAATATACAGACTACAGCGCAGCTTCAGGTCGTTCTGGTAAAGCCTTCTGCTTTTACAGACGCAAAGCAGATCGCTGATCACCTCATTGCCAAGAAAACAGTAGTTCTCAACCTTGAGACAGCTTCTCCAGAGAATAAGAGAAGGATCATCGACTTCCTCGTAGGCGTTGCCTATGCAAACGGCGGAAGCCTCAAGCCTGTAGCTAACCTCACATATATCATTACTCCATATAATGTAGGCTTCATCGGCGAAGACCTGGTAGGCGAGCTGGAGAATAACGGCGTATTCATCTGATGAGCGAGCCGTCGGATAAGCTTTTTACCGCAAGACTTCTGGATATGACCGCCCTCTGCGAAAGAGACGGCGTACCTGTGTTTTCTTCATTTTTCGACGAAAGACAGTGCGCTGAGGCTGAGGCGTGGTGTGCAGGGAATACGGGCGGACTCGGATACAGGCTCTGGGGCGGATATAATGATGCAAGACGGAAAATGCTTGCGGTCTACCCCGATTACTGCGAGGAATATGTGGAGGAGGAATACCCCTTCGTGTGCCTGACCTTCAATTACCGTAAGGAGGACAAGCTCACCCACAGGGACTTCCTCGGCAGCTTTATGGGACTTCAGCTCAAGCGCGAGATCATCGGAGATATTGTCGTGTCCGAGGGCATCACTCAGGCGTTCGTGACAGAAGTGGCTGCAAGGAGCATCACCTCGGCTGTCAGCAAGATCGGCAGAGTCGGTGTGAAAATATCGGACAGCAAGCCCTTCGAGCTTGAAAATGCCCAGAAATTCCAGACTATAAGCGGTACAGTTGCCTCCCTGCGCCTTGACTGCGTTGTGGGGCTTGCAGCTCATCTCAGCCGTGAAAAGGCGGCTGCACTTATCCGTTCAGATAAGGCAGAGGTCAATCACCTGCCTGTTTCATCTGTCTCCTGCGAATTAAAGGGCGGAGATGTATTGTCAATTAGGGGAATTGGAAGATTTGTACTTTCAGAAATAAACGGCTCTACTAAAAAGGGACGCATACACATTGATCTTAAAAAATATATTTAGAGGTGAATGAAATGATAACTTCAAAGGATGTCAGAAATAAGAGATTTGAAAAGGCAGCTTTCGGATACAAGCAGGAGGAGATCGACGAATTCCTCTCACAGCTGGAGGCAGAGCTTGACGAAATGGAGCGCGAGCGCGCAGAAGCTAACAGCAAGATACAGGTTCTTGCAGATAAGGTAAGAGAATATATGAGAGATGAGGACGCTCTCAAGGACGCTCTCCTCGGTGCTCAGAAGCAGGGACATCAGGTGCTCAACGACGCTAACGAAAAGGCTGAACAGATCCTTGCTGAGGCTAAGGAAAAGGCTGCTGCCCTCGAGGACGAGGCTGTTCGTCAGCACGCTGAGGCTATGGAGAAGAACCGCGCTGAGATCGCTAAGGAAAAGGAAGCTCTCATTGAGGCTCAGCAGCAGGTAGCTGACTTCAAGAAGAGCCTGTTCGATATGTATAAGAGCCACTTAGAGCTCATCTCGTCTATGCCTGAGACATTTGACGACGCTGCTGAAACAGAGGTAGAGGAAGAGCCTCAGACAGCAGAAGAGATCGCTGCTGCTGTTGCTGCAGAGGTCGAGGAATAATCAAAATTTAATTAGATCGAAAGGAGGATCTCTCTGAGCTTTTAAAGGAGAGATCGGATAGTATGGCACAGGATTATAACAGTACTCTTAATTTACCGCAGACAGAATTCCCCATGCGCGGAAATCTGCCGAAGAGAGAGCCTGAAACTCTCAAGAAATGGGAAGATGAACGCCTCTACTACAAGATGGTAGAGAAGAACAAGGGCAAGCCCTCTTATATTCTCCACGACGGTCCTCCGTATGCTAACGGAGAGATACATCTGGGACACGCTCTTAACAAGTCTCTCAAGGACTTCATCGTTAAGTATAAGAATATGAACGGATTCTGTGCGCCCTACGTTCCCGGCTGGGACACCCACGGTCTTCCTATCGAGCTGAAGGCTATGAAGGCTATCGGCGTTGAGAACGGAGCTATCCCCGCAGTTGACCTCAGAAAGCACTGCCGTGAATACGCTATGACACAGGTCGCAAACCAGATGAAGGGCTTCAAGAGACTGGGCTCACTGGGCGACTATGACTACCCATACCTCACACTCCGTCCCGAGTATGAGGCAAAGCAGGTTGAGGTATTCGGCTCAATGGTAAAGAAGGGCTATATGTACAAGGGCTTAAAGCCTGTTTACTGGTGCCCTGACTGTAATACAGCTCTTGCTGAGGCTGAGATTGAGTACTCCAACGATCCATGCTATTCTATCTATGTCAAGTTCAATGTAACTGATGACAAAGGCATCTTCAAGGGACTGGGACTTGACCTTTCAAAGATCTATTTCGTTATCTGGACAACTACAACATGGACTATACCCGGCAACCTTGCTATCTGCCTCGGTCCTGAGTATAACTATACCCTCGTTCACGTAGGCGATGAGTACTACGTAATGGCTGAGGAGCTCGTAAAGACAACTATGGAGACAGCAGGTATCACTGAGTATACCACAGAGCATATCTTCACAGGTGCAGAGCTTGAGGGCATGAAGACAAAGCACCCTCTCTATGACCGTCCGTCACCGATAATCGTCGGCGACCACATTACTCTTGAGAGCGGTACAGGCTGCGTACATACAGCTCCCGGCTACGGTGTCGAGGACTTTGAGGTGTGCAAGAAGTACGACGACATCGGCATCATCGTATGTGTTGACTCAAAGGGCAAGCAGACTGCCGAAGCAGGCGAGTTTGAGGGAATGGACACAGATCAGGCTAACAAGGCTATCGCTGCAAAGCTCACTGAAGTAGGCGCTATGCTGGCTACACAGAAGATCGTCCACCAGTATCCTCACTGCTGGAGATGTAACAGCCCTATCATATACAGAGCTACAGAGCAGTGGTTCTGCTCAGTAAACGGCTTCAAGGACGAGGCTATAAAGGCTATCGAGTCTGTTCAGTGGATCCCTGAGTGGGGCGAGGACAGAATAAAGGGCATGGTACGCGACAGAAGCGACTGGTGTATCTCACGTCAGAGAACATGGGGCGTTCCGATACCTGTTGTTTACTGTAAGGACTGCGGCAAGCCTATCTGCAATGACGATACTATCTCCGCTATCTCGGAGCTTTTCCGCAAGGAAGGCAGCGATGCATGGTGGATAAAGGATACCAAGGACTTCATTCCCGCAAGCGTAAAGTGCGAGTGCGGCTGCAGCGAGTTCACCAAGGAATACGACATCATGGACGTATGGTTCGACAGCGGTGTATCACATACATCTGTTATGGAGGGCAAGGACTTCCCAAGCCTTTCATGGCCTGCTGACCTCTATCTTGAGGGCGCTGACCAGTACAGAGGCTGGTTCCAGTCATCGCTCCTTACATCTGTTGTATACAAGGGTCAGTCACCATACAAGGCTGTCTGCACCCACGGCTGGGTAGTTGACGGAGAGGGCAAGGCAATGCACAAGTCCCTCGGAAACGGTATCGATCCAAGCGAGATCACAGACCAGTACGGTGCTGATATTCTCCGTCTGTGGGCAGCTTCTTCAGACTACCACAGCGATATCCGTATCTCAAAGCCTATTCTCAGTCAGCTTTCAGACGCTTACAAGAAGATCAGAAATACTGCCCGTTTCATTCTGGGCAACCTGGGCAACGGCGCAGGCTTCGATCCCGACAAGGACTGCGTAAGCGACGATCAGCTCACTGAGCTTGATAAATGGGCTCTTATGAAGCTGGATAACCTCATCGACAAGATGAAGGAGGGCTACGACGCATTCGATTTCCATATCGCTCTTCACGCTCTTCACAATTTCTGTGTAATCGATATGTCCAACTTCTATCTTGACATCATCAAGGACAGACTTTACTGCGAGAAGGAGGATTCTGTTCTCCGCCGCGCAGCTCAGACGGCAATGTACCGCATCATCAGTGCGATGACAAGACTTGCCGCACCTATCATTTCATTCACAGCTGAGGAGATCTGGCAGTTCATGCCCCACTCCGCAGGCGACGACAAGCTCAGCGTATTCCTCAATCAGATGCCCGGGAAGAGCGGCATAGACTTTACTGCTGAATTCAAGGACAAGTGGGAGTTCATTTACAATACACGTCTCGGTGCCAACAAGGCTCTTGAGGACGCACGTAACGAAAAGACTATCGGTAAGTCGCTTGAGGCTAAGATAATCATAAAGAGCTCCGATGCTGACTACGACAGATACGTTTCACTGGCTGATCAGCTCAAGGATATACTCATCGTATCAGGCGTTGAGGTTGAGAAGGCAGGCACAGCTGAGACTGAATTTGCTGTAGCAAAGGCTGAGGGCGACAAGTGCGAGCGCTGCTGGTGTTTCAGCAAGTATGTTGGCACAAATCATACCCACCCCACACTCTGTGAGAGATGTGCTGTAGCTGTAGAAGCTTAATTTGTATTATATTGCCTGTCGGCTTTTCTGGTCGGCAGGCTGTCTTATTGAAAGGATAAACACTTGTTGATAATACTTGCTTTGCTGGCGGCTGTCCTTATCGTAGCCGACCAGCTCGTGAAATACTGGGCTATACATGAGCTCAGACCCGTCGGCAGTATGGACTTTATCCATATCGGCAGTACAAAGATAATCGACCTGACATATCTCGAGAACGACGGTGCTATTTTCGGCAGTATGTCGGGACAGAGATGGTTCCTTATCGGCTTTACCAGCCTTGTAGTGATAGCAGGCATAGTGGTGCTTCTGAAGGTGTATCGCCGCTCGAAGTTCCTCAATGTAGCCATAACCCTGTTTATTGCAGGCGGCATAGGCAATCTTATCGACCGCTTCCGCTTTGCATACGTTGTGGATATGTTCGAGATAAAGCTGTTCAGATTCGCTATTTTCAACGTGGCGGATATATGCGTTACATTTGCTTTCATCATGCTTATATGGTACGCTCTTTTCATCGACCCCAAGATAGAAAAGGCAAAAAAGGCAGAGAGCGCTCTGACTGAAAAGGCGGAAGAAAATGAGTGAACAGGTAATGCTCAGCCCCTCGGCTGAGGACAAGGGGAGCCGCATCGATAAGTATATTTCGGACAATATTGCTGAGCTCACCCGTTCAGCGGTACAGGGACTCATAGAAAAGGGCATGGTCCTTGCGGACGGAAAGGCTGTCAGCAAGAATTACAAGCTCAGAGGGGGCGAGGAAATATCTGCCACGATACCCGAGCCTCAGCCAATGGACGCTGTCCCCGAGGATATACCACTGGATATAGTTTATGAGGACGATGACCTTCTGGTGGTCAACAAGCCCAAGGGCATGGTGGTTCACCCTGCTCACGGTAATTATACGGGAACTCTGGTAAATGCTCTGCTATTTCACTGCGGAGACAGCCTGTCGGGCATAAACGGGGTTATCCGTCCCGGTATAGTTCACCGTATCGACAAGAACACCAGCGGACTTCTTATCGTTGCCAAGAACGATGCCTCTCACTTAAAGCTTGCGGAGCAGATAAAGGCTCACAGCTTCACCCGTGAGTATGAGGCTGTTGCCTGCGGCTCTTTCAGAGAGACCGAGGGCACTGTTGACGCTCCCATCGGAAGGCATAAGACTGACCGCAAGAAAATGTGCGTCACAACGGAGAATTCCCGTAATGCGGTCACTCATTACAGTGTCATAAAGCAATACGGCGGCTACGCTCATGTGAGACTTCGCCTTGAAACAGGACGTACTCACCAGATACGTGTCCATCTCAGCTACATCGGTCACCCCGTACTGGGCGACGATGTCTACGGAAAACCATACAAGGGCATTGAGGGACAGTGCCTTCATGCCCGTAAAATAGGCTTTATCCACCCGACAACAGGGAAGTATATGGAGTTCGTCAGCGACCTGCCCGATTACTTTTTATCCATACTTTCAAAGCTTGAAAAGATGTAGGAGGCATATCCTTGTTTGAAGATATATCAAAGGTTGTCCTGCTCAGTGATATGGACGGAACTCTCCTCAATTCCAAAAAGGAGATAAACGACACCGACAGAGCCGCTATACAGCGGTTTACAGAGCTGGGAGGACGCTTTACCGTTGCTACGGGACGTACTATACAGTCCTTTGACCAGTTCCGTTCTTTGCTGGGACTGAAATATCCTATAATCATGTATAACGGAGCAGCTATCCACGATTATATCGCAGGGGAAACGCTGTTCACACATCCTCTCCCGCTTGAAGCAAAAGCGTATACGGCGGAGCTTTTAGAGCTTATGCCTCAGGCAGGCGGAGAGGTGCTGAAGACCGAGGGCACTTACGTTTTCAGCAATACAGATTACCAGCAGCTCCACACAAAGCTGTGCGGTATAGTGCCGAATTACGCGGAGCTCGATGATATTGAGGACGGCGGCTGGCTCAAGGTCCTGTTTTCACTGTCTCCCGAGGATGTTGACTATATGGAGCTCCTTGTGAATAAGCTGCGCTTTGAGGGCGTGGATTTTGTGAAGTCCTCGGAAATATTTCTTGAAATGCTCCCGAAGGGAGTCAGCAAGGGCTCAGCTCTTGCGCAGTACCGCAGGCTCAGCGGCATGGAGGACTGTACCTTCGTGTCAGTCGGAGACTTCGACAACGATATAGAGATGATAGTCGGAGCCGATGTGGGAGCTTGTCCCGCCAATGCGGAAAAATCAGTAAAATCAAAGGCGGATCTTGTACTCTCACGCACCAACGACGAGGGCGCTGTAGCCGAGCTTATAGACTACATAATCGAAAGGTGCAAATAGCAGAACAATGAAAAAGAAGGCGGCAATAATCGTATACATAGTCGCAGTGCTCTGTGTACTGGGACTTATAGCGCTGCTAATTTATTGCAGCGTCAGCGGCGTCAGCTCAGACTCCGCTGCAAGCTTTACACTCAGCGATGTGGCAACACTGGCACTGGCAGTATTCGCCATACCCATGTGGATAGCCTCGCTGTGCCTCATGAAGGCACTGAGACTCAGGGGAACTCTCCATGAAAGACAGAACAGGATGCTCATATCCATTCCTGCCATAGCATGTACGGGCTTCTCCATATTCTATATCATCGTGCTTATTATGATGGCATTCAGATAAAAGACATAATATGTTTACATTTTCAGCAATAAATGTCTTGCAATGCGGCGTTTTTTGCGGTATAATATTCCTGTAGCTAAAATTGCAGGGGCGGGCGGCTGTCTGAATAGTATATATTATTAGGGGGCGACCGAGTCACCCGCCTACTGCTGTCAAGAAAATATATATGTAAAAAGCGGCTTATGCCGTTAAATTTTTGGAGGTCACTATGGACGCAAAGCTTAAAAAAGAATTGCAGAAAATTGCCTGCAAGGTAAGAATGGGCGTTATCGAAGGCACTTACAACGCTAAGTCCGGTCATCCCGGCGGATCCCTCTCAATCAGCGATACTCTCACTTACCTCTACTTCAACAAGATGAACAACGATCCCAAGAACCCCGACGCTCCCGACAGAGACAGATTCGTTCTTTCAAAGGGACATACTGCTCCCGCACTCTACTCAGTACTTGCTCAGAAGGGCTATTTCTCAGTAGACGAGCTCAAGTCTCTCCGTCATATAGGCGCTCTCTTACAGGGACACCCCTGTATCCATATCCCGGGCGTTGATATGTCCAGCGGTTCTCTCGGACAGGGCATCTCAGCTGCAGCAGGTATGGCTCTTGCAGGTAAGATCGACGGTAAGTCATACAAGGTATACACTATCCTCGGCGACGGCGAGATCGAGGAAGGTCAGGTATGGGAGGCTGCTATGTTCGCAGCTCACAAGAAGCTGACAAATCTCGTTGCTATCGTAGATAACAACGGCCTCCAGATAGACGGTCCTATCAGTGAGGTATGCTCACCTGAGCCGATCACAGATAAGTTCGCAGCATTCGGCTGGCACGTTATCACTATGGACGCTCACGACTTCGACGACATCGACAGAGCATTCGCAGAGGCTGATTCAGTAAAGGACAAGCCTGTTGCTATCATCCAGAAGTCCACAAAGGGCAAGGGCGTTTCATTCATGGAAAATCAGGTAGGCTGGCACGGTACAGCTCCCAACAAGGAACAGTACGATCAGGCTATGTCAGAGCTCAATGCGCAGTTAAAGGAATTGGAGGACTAATTACCATGGCAGATGTTATCAAAAAGGCTACCAGAGAAAGCTACGGCGAGGCTCTTAAGGAGCTTGCCGAGGAATATAAGGACTTAGTAGTTCTCGATGCAGACCTTGCTGCTGCTACAAAGACAGGTATCTTCAAGAAGGCTTATCCCGACCGCTTCTTCGACTGCGGTATCGCAGAGGCTAACATGATGGGCGTTGCTGCCGGTCTTGCAACATGCGGAAAGATACCATTCGCAAGCACATTCGCTATGTTCGCAGCAGGCAGAGCTTTCGAGATCGTAAGAAACTCTATCGGCTACCCACACCTCAATGTAAAGATCGGCGCTACACATGCAGGTATCTCAGTAGGTGAGGACGGAGCTACACATCAGTGCAACGAGGATATTGCTCTTATGAGAACAATCCCGGGCATGACTATCATCAATCCCTGCGACGATGTTGAGGCAAAGGCTGCTGTAAAGGCTGCTCTCGACTTCAACGGTCCTGTATATATGCGTTTCGGCAGACTTGCTGTACCCGTTATCAATGATGCTGCAAGCTACAAGTTCGAGCTTGGCAAGGGTGTCGTTATGAAGGACGGTAAGGACGTTACTATCGTTGCTACAGGTCTTATGGTAAATGAGGCTGTAGAGGCTGCAAAGGCTCTTGAAGCTGAGGGTATCTCCGCAAGAGTAGTCAATATCCACACTATCAAGCCTCTCGATAAGGAGCTTATCTGCAAGTGCGCAAAGGAGACAGGTCTTATCGTTACTGCTGAGGAGCACAGCGTTATCGGCGGACTTGGTTCTGCTGTTGCAGAGACTGTTACAGAGTGCTGTCCTGTTCCTGTTATCAAGATCGGTGTGAACGACGAGTTCGGTCACTCAGGTCCTGCTGTTGACCTTCTCAAGGAGTTTGGTCTCTCAGCTGAGAACATTGTAAAGACAGTAAAGGCAAACCTTAAAAAGTAATATGTAGGGGCGGATATTATCCGCCCCTTTTAATTCGTAATTGTTGTGTCCGCTCTGCGGACAAATTTGAGATTATAATAGTCGTTGTACCGATGACCCCTGTAGGGACGCCCGAAGGTGATGATGATGTATATTACGGTGCGCAAATGACTGAACGCCGCCCCCTACAAACTTAGTTCTGAATTCTAAGCTCTTAGCTCTGAGTTCTAAAGAAATTTTCAGAAAGTACTTGACAAACATAAATTAATATGGTATAATAATCAAGCTGTGAAATAACAGTATCGTATTCTAAAGACAGCTGGCAGAGCCTTGCGCTCAGTAAGTCCCGCCGAGGAATAGCAATTGATAGAATTATCATTGTCCATTCTGCGCTGTCGGAATGGGCTTTTTTATTGCTCTCTGAATACGATGAAAATTCATTCGGAGGTGAATACACACTATGCCAAGCAATGCAGTACTCGAAGCAAAGAAGGCAAAGGTCGAGAAGCTCACCGAGATCATCAAGAACTCCGTTTCAGGCGTTCTCGTTGATTACAAGGGTATCACTGTTGAAGAGGATACCAAGCTCAGAAAGGAGCTTCGTGAGGCTGGCGTTCACTACTTTGTAGAGAAGAACACAATGCTTCTCCGTGCTTTCAAGGAATGCGGAATCGAGGGCTTTGAAGAGGCTCTCAACGGAACAACTGCTCTCGCTGTTTCTAACGACGATCAGACTGCTCCCGCAAGAATCCTTGGTAAGTTCGCTGAGCAGGCCGGCGATGAGAAGTTCAATCTCAAGGCTGGTTATGTTGAGGGTGAGGTTTACGATCAGGCAGGAGTTACCGCTCTTTCCAAGATCCCTTCAAAGGATACTCTTCTTGCACAGCTCGTTGGCTCTCTCCAGGGCCCACTCCAGAAGCTGGCTGCTACACTCAACGCAGTTGCAGACAAGAAGAAGGAGGAAGAAGCTGCTTAATCGCCGCTTGAACTTCCATTACACATTTGCGGAGACATGCTCCGCAGCTTAAAATTACAGCCCATAAGGGCAAATACTATTAAAAAGGAGATTATTATCATGGCTTCTGAGAAGATCACAAAATTTGTTGAAGATATCAAGACTCTTTCCGTTCTTGAGCTTTCTGAGCTCGTAGACGCTATCCAGGAGGAATTCGGTGTAACAGCTGCTATCGCTGCTGCTCCTGCTGCAGGCGGTGCTGCTGGCGGCGCTGCTGCTGCTAAGACAGAGTTCGACGTAATCCTTACTTCCTTCGGCGACGCTAAGATGGGCGTTATCAAGGTTGCTAAGGAAGTTCTCGGTCTTGGCCTCAAGGAGGCTAAGGAGATCGTTGAGGCTGCTCCTAAGGCTATCAAGGAAGGCGTTTCTGAGGCTGAGGCTAACGAGCTCAAGGCTAAGTTTGAAGAGGCTGGCGCTACAATCGAGATCAAGTAATTTTATTACGAATCGTATATTCTACAGAGAGTTGTACTATATGGTACAACTCTCTTTGTTTATTGTGCTGAATCGGAGGTTCTTCTCGCTGTGAATTATGCGGATTTTTGTGCATTGTGTTGACTTTGCGCCCGATTTGTGCTATAATGAATTAGAAGTCGATAAACAATATGTATATTATTGTCGGCTTCGCTGTTTTTCTTACGGCTTGAAAATATAAAAGAGATATGCATGGTTTTAGGGGGAAATATGCAGAAACGGAGTGGTTTTTATGAAAAAGCTTTTGGCGTCTGTAATTTCATTGGCTCTTGCTCTGTCGGCAGTTATGCCGATGGTGTCTTTTGCTGCCCCTGATATTGATATAGACCTGGGTGATACAGTGGTCACGGCTTCTGATGCCGACCTTTATGCAGAGCAGGTCGTGAAGCTGGTCAACGAATACCGAGCAAAAAACGGCAGACAGCCTCTGAAGGCGCTTGTTTCCATGAATAAGGCTGCTTCTGTCCGTGCAAGGGAAATAGCAGACAAGTTCGACCATACCCGTCCCGACGGCAGGAAAGGCTTTTCCGCCATTGAAGACGCAGGGCTCAACTGGAGCTGGGGAGGGGAGAATATCGCAGCAGGCTATCCTACTCCCGAAAGCGTTATGGAAGGTTGGATAAATTCGGAGGGCCACAGAAATAATATGCTCAATGCTCAATTCAAATACATCGGCGTCGGATATTATAACAACGGCGGCTATGCTCACTGGGTACAGCTCTTTATGGATTCGCCTGTGACGTATACTGATTATCCAAAGTCACAGAGCGACAGCAACAATGCTCCCCTGGGCAAGGGCGATGCAAACGGCGACAGGTCGATAAATGCCGTTGATGCCTCTGTAGTCCTTACGGAGTATGCCAATGTTTCTTCGGGACGCGGCTCTCGTCTGAGTTCAGCTCAGAAGGCTGCGGCGGATATGAATTCCAACGGGAATGTCGATGCGGTGGACGCTTCGATGATACTTTCCAAATATGCAAATGATGCCACTAAATAAAACGAAAAGAGGCTGTACCATAAAAGGTACAGCCTCTTTCATGTTTATCAGAAGTGTAAGTGTAAAGTCCTGAGAAGAGTTTCCGTGTGGAAACGGTCGAGCTGGTACAGCTTGTCAGAGACTTAATTGAAAAGTTCTGAAAATGTTTCCGTGAGTGAACTTATAGCGCCGTATTAATGTGAAGTAAACGAGCTTGCGAGTGACAGCGTGGAAACGGTCGAGCTGGTACAGCTCGTCAGAGACTTGAGTGGAATGTTCTTGAGATAACATCGTCCTGCTGCTCTTTAGTCAGCTTTACGAAGTTTACTGCATAGCCCGAAACTCTTACTGTGAGCTGTGGGTATTTCTCGGGGTGAGCCTGAGCGTCAAGGAGAGTTTCACGTGTGAAAACGTTTACGTTGAGGTGATGACCGCCTTTTTCAACGTATCCGTCAAGAAGCTCGATAAGATTGTCAACTTGTTTCTGGTTATCCATATTAGAATCCTCCTTAATCAGTATGTACAGGGACTGTCTGCGGCGTCCCTGTGTTTATTCTTCTTCGTCGATGGCGTTTTCTGTAGGCTGACAGCAGGCACCCTTAGTGCCGCACATATCGGTGCTTTTCACCGTGTCAACCTTCAGCTCTGTGCCGTTTTCGCCTGAGATTATATTTACATGACCGCTTCCCTGTGACATGAGCCGGTCTATGAGGTCAGCAAGCTCCTCGGGGGAGTTTGCATTTACGGGATTATCCATATTATTCTCCTCTGAGCTTGTCCAGGTCAAGGTCTCCTGCGAATACCTCCATGTCCTTGCCGAGAGCGTTAGGAACGATGGAGAAGGTGTTGGAGATACCATCCTGTGCGTGTCTGAATGGGAGCTTAGCTACAGATGAAAGTGAAGCTACAGCACCGTGAGTATCTCTGCCGTGCATCGGGTTAGCTCCCGGAGCAAGGGGCACGCCCTGCTTTCTGCCGTCAGGAGTGTTGCCTGTCTTTTTGCCGTAAACTACGTTTGATGTGATAGTGAGTATGGACATTGTAGGCACACCGTCACGGTAGGTGTGGTGCTTTCTGATGCAGTCCATGAACTTGCGGACTACTGTTACAGCAAGCTGGTCAACTCTGTCATCGTTGTTGCCGTACTTCGGGAAATCTCCCTCTATCTCATAGTCAACGACTACATTCTTTGCAACGCCTGTTACGTTGCCTGCCTTGTCCTTTATTTCGATATCCTTGCGGATAGGCTTTACCTTAGCGTACTTGATAGCTGAGAGAGAGTCTGCCACAACGGAAAGACCTGCGATACCTGTTGCAAAATAGCGCTTTACGTCTCTGTCGTGGAGAGCCATTTGCAGTCTCTCATAGCTGTACTTGTCGTGCATATAGTGGATAACGTTGAGGGTGTTGACATAGAGACCTGCCAGCCACTCCATCATATCCATGTACTTTTCCCATACGTCATCGAAGTCGAGATACTCGCTGTCCACAGGTCGGTACTTAGGACCTACCTGTAAGCCGAGACGCTCGTCCACACCGCCGTTTATAGCGTAGAGCAGGCACTTTGCCAGGTTAGCTCTTGCGCCGAAGAACTGCATTTCCTTGCCAACTCTCATGGAGGATACGCAGCATGCGATAGCATAGTCGTCGCCGTGGACAACTCTCATCATATCGTCGTTCTCGTACTGGATAGAGGAGGTCTTGATGGAAATCTTAGCGCAGTACTCCTTGAACTTTCTCGGGAGCTTTGTTGACCAGAGGATAGTCATATTCGGCTCGGGAGCTGTTCCCAGGTTTTCGAGAGTATGGAGATAACGGAAGCTGTTCTTTGTAACGAGGTGGTGACCGTCAACATCAACGCCGCCGATGGACTCTGTTATCCATGTGGGGTCGCCTGAGAAGAGCTCGTTGTACTCGGGAGTACGAGCAAACTTGACGATACGGAGCTTCATTATGAAGTGGTCGATGAGTTCCTGAGCCTGTTCCTCTGTAAGGATACCGCGGTCCAGGTCACGCTGAATGAATATATCGAGGAAGGTGGAGGTACGTCCCAGGGACATAGCTGCGCCGTTCTGCTCCTTGACAGCGGCAAGATAGCCGAAGTATAGCCACTGAACGGCTTCCTTTGCGTTAGAAGCAGGCTTTGAGATGTCGAAGCCGTATATCTCGCCCAGCTTTTTGAGGTCCTGAAGAGCGCGGACCTGCTCTGCCAGCTCCTCGCGGAGACGGATGTTCTTTGAAGTCATTCTCACGAGGGAGGTATCTATCTGATGCTTCTTGTCCTCAATGAGAAGGTCAACGCCGTAGAGAGCTACACGTCTATAGTCGCCGATGATACGGCCTCTGCCGTAAGCGTCGGGGAGACCTGTGAGTATAGCCGAATGACGTGCAAGTCTCATCTCGGGAGTGTATGCGTCGAAAACGCCCTGATTGTGAGTTTTTCTGTACTTGGTGAATATCTCGACTACCTCGGGATCGACTTCATAGCCGTACTCCTTGCAAGCCTGCTGAGCCATACGGATTCCGCCGAAGGGCTGTAATGAGCGCTTGAAGGGCTTGTCTGTCTGGAGACCTACGATCTGCTCCAGATCCTTATCGAGGTAGCCTGCGCCGTGTGAAGTGATAGTTGATATGATCTTTGTGTCCATGTCAAGGACTCCGCCTGCTTCGCGCTCCTGACGCGAGAGGTCCATCACCTTGTCCCACAGTTTTTTCGTTGCATCCGTAGGGGGTGCGAGGAAGCTTTCGTCGCCCTCATAAGGAGTGTAATTCTTCTTGATAAAATCTCTGACGTTTACAGAAGTATGACTCCATCTGCCCTCTGTAAAGCCGTCCCATTCCTTTTGCCATGTATTGATCATAACACATTACTCCTTTACAATGATCTAAGATAATATTACCACATTGTTTAAATTTTGTCAATCTGCCTATTAACGCAAGGCAACTGAAATTCGCCTTTTTTCGTTTTATCAGATTACAAATTCAGCGCCGTCCCCTGAGGCGGCATATTATTTTTTGCGGAGAATTGGAAGATTCAGCTCATGCCGAAATGGTTGGTATCAAAAATGTGTGAACTTGTTTGGCTTATTTGTGCATTAGATAGAACTTAGAGCTTAGAACTAAGTGAGAGAATACACTACTCACTACTTACTTCTTTCTGCTTACTTTTTTAGGCTTCTGGGGGTTGGCAGTTTTTTGCGGCTTGGGCAGCTTCGCCTGCTTTTTGTCATCGGGGGTAGCTATCCCCAGCTCTGATTCCTTTTTTTCAAGAGCATGGAAGCTCAGCTTATACAGAGTGCCTGCAAGGGGAACACCCAGTATCATACCGAAAATTCCGAAGAGTCCGCCGCCTAAGGTAACTGCGGCGAGAGTCCATATACTTGGAAGTCCCACAGTGCCGCCAACTACCTTGGGGTAGATGATATTGCCCTCGAACTGCTGAAGTATGATAAGGAATATAAGGAATATCAGAGCCTGCATGGGGCTTTCCGTGAGGATGATGAATGCGCTTATGCCTGCGCCGAAGAAGGCTCCGACAATGGGTATGAATGCGGTAACTCCAACAAGTGTTCCCGACATTGCCGCGTAGGGGAGCTTCAGTATCTTCATGCCGATGAAGCAGAGAGTGCCGAGGATTATAGCCTCAACGAACTGTCCAACAAAGAAGCTCTGAAAGGTCTCATTTGCCGTGTGGAATACACGGGAGAATTTCTCGTTGAACTCCTCACTGAAGCAAGCCTTTCTGATACGGTTTCCGTCGCGGAAGAGCTTATCCTTGCGGAGAAGGAGATATATTGCGAATATGATTCCGAGAACCAGGTTCGTAACAGCAGAGGTGAGTCCTCCTATTATGCCCATTGCTGAACTGAGTATACCTGCAAGTCCCGAGGTGAGTATCTTTGAAGCCTTTTCGGCGATATTAGCCCAGTCGAATTCGACGGTGCTTATCTGCTCCTGTATCTCGGGGTATTCATTGAGCTTGCCCATGACGAAATCCTTTGCGGAGGTGAATGCAGGCGGTATCTCGTCATACAGCACTCCGAAAGCCGATGCTATTTCTGGTATGATGATATACATTACAAGTATTATCATGGCTATTGCGATGGCAAAAGCACATACCATGCATACAGGACGTCTGGTCAGAGCGGCAGCCCGTGAATTGCTTTTGGGAAAGTAGTGCTTCTCGAAGAATTTCATTATAATATTGAAGATGTATGCTATCATAAATCCGATGACAAGGGGCTTGAGAGCTCCCAGCACCAGGGAAATGAAGCTTGCGAGCACTGAGAAATTCTGACTTATCACGATAACAGCAATAGCCAGCATTGCAATAAAAATATAGTGTTTAACGTCGGTCTTGTTCATAATATGCCGGAAAAACGGCGAACCCTCCAATCTTATATCATGTCTTTATTATACATTATATATGTGTTGATGTCACGGTATTAATTGTTAAATTTGTGTGAACATTTCCATACTTGACCTACCTGTACTTTTATGCTATAATACATTTAGTTTATTATATATCAATAAAGAATAGGACGGAGGTATATATCATGCCGGGTTTAGACGATTACGCACCTGCTGTCAGAAAGGTCATGACTCTCTTTTATGTCATTGACACTTCGGGAAGCATGCAGGGCAGCAAAATAGGACAAGTTGAATCAGCACTTGAAGAAGTTATGCAGACACTACAGGAGATAAGCGATGAAAGTGACGATGCAGAGATCAAGATCGCAGTACTGGAATTCTCCACAGGAGCTTCATGGGTAACTCCCGAGCCGGTTTCTCCTGAGGGCTACCGCTTCAAGACCTTCGAAGCATGCGGTGTTACAGATTTTGGCGCTGCCTGCAAGGAGCTTGACAAGAAGCTCTCAAGAAATGAGTTCCTTCAGACTGCCGCAGGCGCATATCCGCCTGTAATACTTCTTTTCAGCGACGGCGGTCCTACAGATAACTGGGAGAGCGGTCTTGACGCTCTTAAAAAGAATAACTGGTACAAGCGCTCTATCAAGATAGCATTTGCTATCGGCGACGATGCCGATAAGGACGTTCTCGCACGTTTTTCGGGAAGCTCAGAGACAGTTCTCGATGTCAAGAACAAGGATCAGCTCCGCCTTATGATAGAAAAGGCAAGCGTTATCACCAGTGTATTTGCAAGCCATTCAAGTACAGTTGACAGCGACACAGATCCTGTCGAGATCTCAAAGAAGCTGGCTGAGGACGTTCAGACTCAGACCACAGAAGCTCTCAGCGACGCCAATACCGCCGATTGGGACGAGTCGGACTGGTAAGGAGATAATATGGAAAAAATACTTTCCTTTGCTCAGACCACGGTTGGCGCTTCACACCTCAGCAAAGACATTGTATGTCAGGACAGCTCACTTGCCGCAGACCATGAGAGCTACTCATTTGCGGCGGCGGCTGACGGCCACGGAAGTCCATGCTATCTTCGCACGGACAGAGGTTCGAAGTTTGCTGTGGAGTGTGCTGCTGAGTGTGTCAGCGAGTTCCTTTCGGGACTTGAAAACGCTGCGGAGGTCCTTGCGGACCAGCGTCAGCGTGACGAGCTCTTCAATCAGCTCTGGCGCAGCGTTATAGCGCGATGGCACGATAAAACAGAGCAGGACTTCAAAAATGAACCCTTTACCGAGGAAGAATACAGCCGTATCCCCGAAAAGTTTGCTTACTACAGAAAGCGTTACGAGAAGGGGGATTATATCGGCGCTTACGGAACGACTCTCCTTTTTGCAGTGGTTACCGATGACTATGCCTTCGGAGCTCAGATAGGCGATGGAAAATGCGTTGTCATCGACGGTGACAGCAACGTCTTTGCGCCTGTTCCCGAGGACCCGAGGTGCTATGAAAATGTTACCACATCAATGTGTCAGGACGATGCAGCCCTCTCTGCGAGATTTTTCTATCTTCCAAAGGGACTTATGCCTGCGGCGGTGTTCCTGTGTACGGACGGAGTGGAGAACTCCTACTGGAACGAGGAGCAGCTCTTCGGCTTCTTCCGCGGACTTGCCCTCACTATCGTTGAAAACGGCATGGAAGAGGGAACAGCTCAGCTTGCGGAGTTTCTGCCTGCGATGACAAAGAAGGGCAGCGGCGACGATGTTACCTGTTCGGGTATCATAAATATGCAGAAGCTCAGTGCCTGCTCGGACGGCATACGTGAGGATCTTGAGGCAGCTGCGGCGATCGCGATGGCTGAGGAGGCAGTGCCTGAAAATATCGAATACGCTGACGAGGAATCCCAGCAGGTCATCTCTGATGTAATGGCTGAGCCTGTCGGTGATGAAGAGCCTTCTGAAGAGGCTTCAGAGGAGTCTGAGGCTGAAAACGAATAATTGAACAATGAATTGCAGGGCGGATATTATCCGCCCTTTTTTTGTCTGATAATGCAGAAGCTGCGAGGTATGTTAACTAAAAAATGAGGTGCAAAACACTTCTGACAGTGTCGTAAAATGTCGAAAATGATTTTTTTGCAAAAAGCCCTTGACAAATAAGAACAGATGTTCTATAATATGATTACAAGGAATAGAACGTTAGTTCTGAAAGCTATCTTATCAAGGGTGCAGCATATGCTGCTCGTGCTTCTTTTTCTTAATAAGGGGGCAAATCATGACACAACTTATCAACAACTACACCAAAAGCCGCGATCTGGTAAAACAGCGCATCACAGAGCTTTCCGAGCTTCGAAGCGATCTCATCGGAAAAGGGGATACACTCAGGGTATCGGAGCTCGACCTGGACCGCAGGATACGTATTCTCTATGAGGAGCATGGTGAGATGCAGCAGATAATCTCTCACCTGACTGCTTATAACAGGAGGCGTGAGAGCTGTGGCAAGAAATGATATCAACTATTCGGATAAGATCAGGGGAAAGGAGGACAGCGGAATAAAGCGTATCCTTGGGTATGGGGATAAAGACGAAAAGACCTCAAGGCTGCGCAGTATTCTGTTAAAAATAATTAATAATGAGCTGACACCGAGACAAAAGGAAATAATTATGCTATACTATTTTAAGGGCACGGATATTGCTTCTATAAGTGAGAGGCTTGATGTGTCGCAGCAGGCTGTTTACGCTGCAATGGCTCGTGCCCGTAACAAGATCTACAGTATACTTAAATATTATATCTGAGGAGAAGAAAATGGATACTCCTATATACGATTTTATACGGAGTTATGCCGCATCAGGAACGCTGAGAGCTCATATGCCGGGGCATAAGGGGAACACCCCTGCGGCGGAGCTCGGCGAGATGTATCAGCTGGACATCACTGAGATAAAAGGTGCGGACAGTCTTTTTGAGGCTGATGGGATCATTGCTGAGAGCGAGAAGAATACTGCCATGCTCTATGGCAGTGCGGCTTCAGTTTTTTCGGCAGGCGGTTCCACACTTTGCATACAGGCTATGCTTGCCATTATGAAGCAGGAACACAGACGGGTCATTGCAGCAAGAAACGTTCATCGTGCCTTTCTCAATGGGGCAGCATTGCTCGGGCTGGAGGTACAGTGGATAATGCCAAAGTACAGCGGCGGTATCCTGTCGGGCGAGCTTCAGCTCGCCGACGTGGAGGCGGCTCTTGCCGCCTCCAATACGCCAGCCTGTGTATATGTTACGTCACCTGATTATACGGGGAGGCTGGCGGATACCGCCGCACTGGCACGGCTTTGTCACCGCTATGGGGCAAGGCTTCTTGTGGACAATGCCCATGGCGCACACCTTGCCTTTTTTGAGAAAAGTCTTCATCCCATGGCTCTCGGAGCTGACCTTTGCTGTGATTCAGCCCATAAGATGCTGCCTGCGCTTACGGGAGCAGCTGTCCTGCACACCTCACGGAGGGAGTACGCTGATAAGCTGAAACAGGCAATGAGCCTTTTCGGCTCTACAAGTCCGTCATATCTTGTAATGGCTTCACTTGACCTGTGCAACCGCTATATCGCCGAAAGGATACGTGACGATATAGCATCGGCTATGCCGCGGCTTGCCGAGCTTCGTTCCGCCCTTTCGGACAGGCTCGTTTTTGCGGATTCTGAGCCTTTTCACATTACGGTAAGAGCTGCCGGGAGCGGCTTTTGCGGCACAGAGCTTGCGGAGCTTCTTCGCGATAACGGCGTAGAATGTGAATACGCTGACAGGGAGCTTGTAATACTTCTCATGTCGCCCTTTTCTTCTGAGAGTGACTATGTGCGACTTCGCGCCGCGCTTGAGAGCGCGGTATCGGGAGCTTCGCCTACTGAATCGGAGTCCTTTGATTTTCAGCCGAAGCTCCCGAAGATGGCTTTAGCCATCCGCGAAGCCGCCTTTGCAATGGCTGAGGAGATACCTGTTGACGAGGCAGAGGGCAGGATATGTGCGTCGGTAAAAGTACCGTGTCCGCCGGCAATACCCATAGCGGTCAGCGGAGAGGTCATTGACAGGGAGTGTATGGAATTGTTCCGTGCATATGGCATAAAAAAAGTTCTTGTGGTGAAAAATTAGCGCAGACTATTGCAATTTACAGGCATATATGTTAAAATAAGGTATATTATTATTGCGGAGGTAAGGCTATGAGCGATATGAACGAAAAAGAACTCGACGAGCTCGAGGAAGAGGACGAAATAGAGAACTATATTACTCTTACAGATGACGACGGAAACGAGGTATCTTTTGAGATAATCGGCAATGTCGAGTATGAAGACCATCTTTATGCAGTACTTCTGCCATTTGATGATGAGGACGACGAGGTCGTTATCCTTGAGGTCATTCCCGGGGAAACTCCCGAGGAAGATGATTTCGTTTCTGTTGATGATGATGAGCTTCTTGGAAAGGTTTTCGAAGAGTTCAAGAAGAACTACGACGGCGAATACGAATTTGAATAACCGAATATTACATAAAGCTTCCTGCTAATGGCATGGAAGCTTTTTTGTCAATTCTTCCAAAGAGAGCTTCGTTCCATTGTTCAATGCTACAAATAATCCTCTGTTTTTTACAGCGTTCACAGTTTGTTCTCAAATTCATAAGACAATTGTGGTATTATTTTTATATATAAACATGTTATGGGCAGCTGAAATATTGCTGTTTTCAAGGCTATGGTATATCCGTGACCGCAAAATTACAGGGCTTAATGGCTCTGAATCTATTTTTTTCAACTTAGGTGGGCTCGTTGTGAATGATAAACCTATCAGCGAAATGACATTAGACGATGCTATCAGCTTTTTCAAGGATAACGTAGGAGCTGTTATCGTAGCAGACGGCAAAGCAGATACCTACAGATCTGTTCTGATAACAGGAGTTTTCAAGGATCTTTTAAGCGAAAACGGCAAGTACCATGAGCTTATCGAAAAGCTGTGGTACCACTTCAATAAGACATCTGAGTCCATAACAGAGGATTATCAGGTGTTCATTCCGATCTCAGGCGTTTTCAGCGGCAAATATGCCAGAAAGGTCACTTTAAGTATAAACAACGTGCCTTGTGTTGTGCAGATCAACATTTATCCTCTGAAGGAAAAGGATATGTACCTGTTTATACTGGACGAGCTTGACGACAGTCAGTCCGTTGATGAGACACTGACAACGCAGAAGGTAAAATCCTTCCAGAATACATACCTTTTCTCAATGTATATCGACGTACTGAAGGATACTATCCACAGCATCAGCGTTACAGAGATCTCTGATGAGGTTCTTCATCAGGAGCTCAAGTATACCGACTGGCGAAATATGATCGTAAATATGATAAATGATGAGTATAAGAATCAGTTCCTTGAATGGTCTGATCCTGAGTACCTTAAAGCTAATTTCGCTCCCGGAAAGACAGCTTCATTTGACTGTCTCATGAAGAATCTTGAGGGTGTGGAGATATGGGTAAAGCTCATCTTCAGCCGTGTTGAGACCAGCAATCCCGAGGATTACCGTTTCATTTACATGGTGCAGAATATCCACGATACAGCCGTTGATCTCAGAAACACGCTCAAGAGATACGCTAATCTTGCATTGACGGATACTCTTACTTCAATTTTCAACCACGGAAGAATGGAGACCGAGATAACCAATGCGATCAAGGGCTTTGCAGAAGACCATAAGCCTGTTGCAATAATGATCATGGATATCGACTTCTTCAAGCATGTTAACGACAACTATGGTCATGCTGTCGGCGATACAACTCTTATACACTTCTCGAAAATGCTGTCAGAATATTTTGAAAATAATAACGGCGTAGTCGGACGCTGGGGCGGCGAGGAATTCGTGGCTGTCTGCTACGATGCAGACCGTACAAGAGCGGTTGAGATAGCTGAAGAGATACGCAGCAAGGTCGCTGCTGAGACATTTGATACCGTTGGAAATATCACCTGCAGTATCGGTGTTACCACCATCAATGCAAACGACGATTTTGAGAAGTCCTACAGACGCATGGACAATGCTCTTTATGAGGCTAAATCAAGCGGCAGAAACTGTGTAAGACTTGCATAATTTGACAAAGGCTGTACATTAAAACAGATACCCATATAGAAGTTTTGCCCCGAAGCAATTCAAAGTGCTTCGGGGCATTGTATTTTACACGGTTGCTAAGATAAATCGGAATTTAGCTGTTATCCATTAAGGGACGTCCTCACTTGCAGGGCCCCCTAATCGGGTCCGTCCCCTCTGTCGCGTTACGACATCTCCCTGTAGTACAGGGAGATGTCAGCGTAGCTGACAGAGGGTACTCGCTCCTGTTAGGAGCGCCTTCGTATTGTTTCGCTGTTCTCTGAAAACTGTGAACAGCGACCAGAGGCGCTGCCTCTGGACACCGCCAAAGGAACACAGTCCCTTTGGAATCCCGTTCATGGGCTCGGCGTACTTATCGCGCTGTAAGCGATGTACAAATATCATTTCTTATATTATTAAGCGAGTT
>SFMO01000192.1 GCA_004554385.1 Ruminococcus flavefaciens | reverse complement strand
TTGAGAAGCGGAGTTGGAGATTCCGGCTACATTCTGCAATTTTGTTGCCACGAACAAATTCTTGAATTCATGTGCTTCATCGACGAAAAGCCTGTCAATGCCGAGCTGTTCGAAGGTCAGCGTATCGTCCTGATTAGCTTTTTCGAGCTTATCAAGCTGCTTTTGCAGACTTTTACGGGTACGCTCCATAGCCTTGATCTGAAACTTAGAGCCTTCGCTTTTTTTCAGTTCCTCGATACCACGAAGAATATCGTCAATCTGATTCTGAATTGTCATAACCTGTCTCTCCTTAGAAACAGGGATTTTACCGAGCTGAGAATGACCGATAATAACTGCATCGTAGTTTCCGGTAGCTATCTTAGCAAATAACTGCTGTCGGTTCGCTTTCTGAAAGTCCTTCTTTGTTGCAACAAGAATGTTTGCACCCGGATAGAGCTTCTGAAAATCGTCACCGATTTGCTCCGTCAGATGATTCGGGACAGCAAACAGGCTCTTGGTACACAAGCCCAATCGCTTACTTTCCATAGATGTTGCAATCATTTCAAAAGTTTTGCCCGCACCAACACAGTGAGCAAACAGCGTATTACCGCCGAACATAGCGTGTGCGATTGCGTTCTTCTGGTGATCGTGAAGTTTAATGTCCGAAGTCATCATCGGGAAAGAAAGAGCCGAGCCGTCGAACTCACGAGGACGGATACTGTTGAATAGTTCGTTGTATTTCTCCACAATAGCTTCACGGCGCTGCGGATCTTTGAATATCCACGCCTTGAAAGCCTTGCGAATATCATCGGCTTTACGCTGTACGACACGGGTAGCATCAATATCCACTACACGCTTTTCCTTTGTATCGCCCAAACCGTCCGGAACCTCAATTGTCTTGTAGACCTTCGGCTCTTGCAGATTCAGCAGATGTTCAAAAATGTCATAAGCGTTCATCTTGTGAGTGCCGTACTTTTGTGTCGCAAGCACCGACCTGTCGGAAGATTTGTTGCTGACATGGAAAGAGTTAGCGTGTACGGAGTATTCCACGCCGACAACAGCGGACTTGTTCCACCGAGCCGCAGGACTGTCACTCCGCTGATATGCAGGAGTCTGCAACAGCTCATACATGAACTGTTCGTAATACTTCGGATCAAGCCAAGCTGCACCGAGCTTAATATCAATATCTCCGGCTTTCAGCGGTTCAGGCATAGCCTGTTTCAGTGCTGATACGTTGATATTGAAATCAGGATCGTACTCGGCGATTTCCTCAGCTTCACGGAGTTTCTTGCGAATATCGCCCGAAAGGTACTCCGAAGCCGTCTGATAGCCGTTCTCCGTATGGGGTATCTTGAAAATTGCCCCTGTCAGGTCACGCTTCAGTTCGTCCTCCGTCATACCCGTCAGTCCACTCATGTACTCAAAGTCAACCCGTGCTTTCTCTGCAACGGAGAGCGTTAGTGCTTCAAGTGCCGTGTCTACATGATCGACCGCTTTCGGCGGAACGATCGTTCTCTTTGTGAAAATATCGGACTTTGCAAGGAGCTTTGTCTTATCATAGCTCTTTTCAAGCCCTGCCACAAGGTTGTATGACACATCTTCGCTGAAATACCGCTTATTCGTCTGAGAATGAATAATACCGTACTTCTTGTAGAAATCATCATATGCCACATTAAGTTTTGTCTGCAAATCCTTGATAACGCTGTCCGGCTTGTCAAGTTCCATTGCTTCGATCAGCTCACGGGTGAGGTCACGAAGCTCAATAAATGCCTTGAAACGCTTGTGCTGTGCTGTTCCTTTATCGAAACGGAACTCGCAGGCAGCGTTATTTTTCTTGAAGAACACCTGATCGTCAGACATAAAAAAGCTGTAATTACGCAGATTGGATGGGATCTGCACCTGAACGCCGTCAGCGGTCTTTGCGTACACATCTCTGCCACGCTCATGACTGATCTCCGCAGAGAGGTTGCCGACTGCTTCATGGAGTGCCGATTTCAGGTCAAAGCCGTCCTCAGCAACAACCATAGTGCCTGAGCCGTAGAGCTTGTTGCCCTCGACTACCGTACCAAGCACCATATCAGGGTGCTGTTCAAAATACTTGTTGATCGGCAGACCGTCAGCCGTTTCACCGATATGTACCCAATCGGGAATATCCGACATTTCAGCAAGTGACTTGCCTTCGTGCTTCTTCAAAAAGATAATATCTGTAGTGACTTCCGTGCCTGCATTATCCTTAAATGCACCGTTCTTTCCGCCCGGCAGACGGATCGCACCGATGAAGTCAGCCTTATCAGCCAACATCTGCCTTGTAGTCTCGTCACGCTTGTCAAGTGTGCCTGCCGAGGTCACGAATGCCATGATACCGCCTTCTTTGAGCTTTGAGAGAGCTTCTGCAAAGAAATAGTCATGAAGTTTGGTAGTATCATGGACAGTATCACGGAAACCAAGCTCACCGAACGGAACATTACCGACAGCTACATCAAAGCTGCCGTTCTGAAAACGGTTCTTTTCAAAGCCCTGAATTGCAATATCAGCATCGGGATAGAGTGCCTGAGCGATTCTACCCGATAAGCTGTCGATCTCCACGCCGTAGAGCTGAGAGTTAGCCTGCATAGCTTCGGACATACGTCCGAAAAAGTTTCCGATACCCATTGCAGGCTCTAATACGTTACCGCCCTTAAAACCGAAATTGGTGAGAGCTTCGTAGATGCCGTCAATTACCGTAGGACTTGTATAAAACGCATCATTGACCGTTGAACGTGCCTGAGCGTATTCC
>SFMO01000191.1 GCA_004554385.1 Ruminococcus flavefaciens | reverse complement strand
TCCATGTTTTTAACGCACAGATAGAGGGCGTTTATGTGAAATTCCATATTATGAATCATCGCTTGCCTGTTTGAATAAAACGTATCAGAGCTTCGATATCGTCAAATTCGTCATAATCACCGATAATGCCTTCTCTGTGGTAAACAATACCTGCTTTTTCGTTTCGTTCAAGACAATTGAGAAGCTCATCAACGCCAAATCTTCTTGCATACTCCGCAAAAGCGCGAGCTTTTATTTTATCTGCATATAAACCTTTGCGGCAGTCTTTCGGTTCACAATCATAGCAGCCATTTATATTTTTTTCAATTACGCATTTTCTGTTTACGCACCATTCTGCGTCCTTGCACCATGAAAGATCAAGGAAACCGTCACGTTTGCAGCCTTTACATTCAACATTTTCAGAGCACAGGCAGCAAGCCAGTCCGCATCTGGCTATTCCGAGTTCGCGTTTCATAGTATACTCCTATTATTATAAAAATCAAGGGACGGACAGCTCGTCCGTCCCTTATCGGCTATTGATTACTTGTAAAGTGGGAACTTCTCGCAGATAGCGTTTACGCCTGCACGGATCTCGTCAGCCTTGTTCTCGAAATCTGTAGCGCAGAGGTAGATGTACTCAGCGATCTTTTCCATTTCCTCAACACCGAGACCTCTTGTGGTAACAGCAGGAGTACCGATTCTGATACCGCTTGTTACGAAAGGCTTCTCAGGATCGTTGTGGATAGCGTTCTTGTTTACTGTGATATAAACCTCGTCGAGTCTGCGCTCAAGCTCCTTACCTGTGATGTTGAAAGGACGGAGATCAACGAGCATGAGGTGGTTATCAGTACCGCCTGAAACGAGGTTGAAGCCTCTCTTGAGGAGTCCGTCAGCAAGAGCCTTAGCGTTCTTAACTATTCTCTGCTGATAGTCCTTGAACTCAGGCTTGAGAGCTTCACCGAAGCATACAGCCTTAGCAGCGATAGTGTGCATAAGAGGACCGCCCTGTGTACCGGGGAAGATAGCCGAATTGATCTTCTTAGCGAGGAATTCGTTGTTTGTAAGGATAAGACCGCCTCTTGGTCCGCGGAGAGTCTTATGTGTAGTAGTTGTTGTGATATCAGCATATGGAACAGGTGACTCGTGGCAGCCTGCTGCAACAAGACCTGCAATATGAGCCATATCTACCATAAGGAGTGCGCCGACAGCTCTTGCGATCTCGGAAAGACGCTTGAAGTCGATTGCACGAGGATAAGCAGATGCACCGGCAACGATAAGACGAGGCTTAGTTTTGTTTGCAAGCTTGTAAAGTTCATCATAGTTGATAGTTTCTGTTTCGTCATCAAGACCGTATGAAACGAAATTGAAGTACTTACCTGAGAGGTTTACAGGTGAACCATGTGTGAGATGACCGCCATCAGCGAGGCTCATACCGAGAACAGTGTCGCCCGGCTGGAGAACAGCAAAGTAAACAGCTGTATTAGCCTGAGCACCTGAGTGAGGCTGAACGTTAGCATATTTAGCACCAAAGAGCTTGCAGGCTCTCTCAATAGCGATTTCTTCTACCTCGTCAACACACTGACATCCGCCATAATAACGCTTTCCCGGATAGCCCTCAGCATACTTGTTAGTGAGAACGCTTCCCATAGCTGCCATAACAGCAGGGGATACTATATTTTCGCTTGCGATCAGCTCAAGATTTCTCTGCTGACGAGCAAGCTCTTTGCCCATAGCTTCGCCGACAGCAGGATCGTAGCTGCTAACGAAACCGATTGAATCCATAAGATCGTTGTACATTATAAGCACTCCTTTAATAATAGTGTTTTGCGCAAATGCATTACTTTATAATTATACATTATATTTCTATAAATTTCAATAGGAAATATAAAAAAAATTCATAAAATTATTTATTCAATAAAGAAAGCTCCCAAAACTTTGAAATGCTCCCCTTTTGTTAGACAATGTGGTATAATAGAAATATACCAAAATGAAGTCTAACGAAAGGGGACATTTTTATGCCAAAAGGAAAACCAAACAAGAGATATACACCTGAATTCAAGATCAAGGTTGTTGA
>SFMO01000190.1 GCA_004554385.1 Ruminococcus flavefaciens | reverse complement strand
TCTACAGCGTTGATGTTCTCGATAATATCGACCAGAAGAAATTCGTTGACGAGCTTCGTGCCCTCAACGGCAATATGACAATCAATCTCGTCTTCTTCAAGTATGACGACAAGATCTATGAAAACTAATTAATAATATAGAAAACCCTCTCCTACCAATTGCCAGACTTAATACATCTATTGAGTCTGGCAAATTTTATATCAGGGTGTTTCTAAAGGGGAAAAGGAGAAATTATTATGAAATATTCAAGACTTCTGGCAGCAGCTGCTGCAATAACAATGATCTTCAGCGGATATTCATGCGGCAAGGACGATTTGAAGACCTCTGAGGTAAATGACAGCATTGTGACAGACAATGCAGAAACAACTACTGAAAAGAATACAAAGAAGTCAGATACGTCCGATACGGATAAAAAGGAAAGCGAAAAGGCTTCTACTACCAAATCAGAGGAAAAAACTGATAAGAAGACTACCACAACTACTGCAAAGGCAGGGGAGAAGAAGTCCGATACGACTACCACTGCCAAGAAAGATAATTCAGCAAAGCCTCAAAGCACAACAGGCAGCGGCTCTGCAAATAATAACAATAATAATAACAATAATAATAATAACAATACCTCCCAGGGCGGCTCTGAAAGTGTGAGCGGCGGTTCAGCCGAGGAAGTAAAGGAGTATGCTGCAGAAATTGATCTGGGCAGCGGCGGAACACCCAAGGTCAAAGGAAGCAATGTTACTGTAAACGGCTCTGTGGTCACAATAACAGCTGGCGGCGACTATATCTTCACAGGCGGTCTGACCGACGGACAGATACGTGTAAATACAGGCACTTCTGAAGACAAGGTGACGGTGGTCCTCAATGGCGTGAATATTACAAATTCGTCTGCTCCTGCAATTTTTATAGAGGAAGCCAAGCGCTGTACAATAAAGCCTAAGGAAGGCTCTGTGAACTTTATCAGCAGCGATGTTGAGAAGAAGGGCGTTCAGGATACGGGAGCAATATTCTCCAACGATACTATCAGACTTAAAGGCAATGGTGAGCTGAATGTAACTGCTACAGCCTCTCACGGTATCAACAGCGATGACGATGTTATCATCGAGAGCGGTACTTATAATATCGATTCAAGAAAATCGGGTATTATTGCCAACGATGATATTACAATAAACGACGGAAATATTACTGTCAAGGGCGGCACAAACGGTATCAAGTCAAAGGGAACCCTGAACATCAACGGCGGATCTACAGTACTTTCCGGCGGTACTAAGGAGGAGAAGAGCTCGATATATGCCGCAAGCAGCTTCAGCTACACAGGCGGATATGTATATGCAGCAGGCAGCAAGGTCTCTGTGCCTACATACTGCGAGGTGCCTTATATAGTGGCAGATCTGGGAGAAAACTGCGATGGCGGAAGTACAGTTGAGTGTTTCCTCAACAGTCAGAAAATGGTATCCTTCCAGCCACATAACAGCTTCAGATGTGTTCTGATGCTTGCTCCCGAGGTTTCAAGCGGCAGCAGCTTCCGAATCTCGGTCAACAGTATGTTCAGCGACAGCTTCGATGTATCAGATGGCGGCAATCAGTTTTCTGTTAAATTTACAGGGATTGAATAGTAATATAAACTAAATATTCTACAGCGAGGAAACTCTATTTATATTATAATTGTAAATATGACATTATAAATAACTTATTCACAAAAAATTAACTGTGAAAAAATAGAAAAATCAAGCAAAAGTACACTATTATTTATTTTAGTGTACTTTTGTATATTGTAAACTACGTAGATTTGCAATATAATAATATCAGCAAATGAAGAATATTGGTATTCAATATCAAGTACCCTCCCCTCTCATGTGCTTGATATTGTGTATTGGTTCACTTGCACGCCATAGAAATAGTTTTGTCAAGTAATAAAACTAACCCCTTTCATTTGTAATTTTTTCATGTTTTCTATTCTCAATAACTTTTTTTAACTTATTATCTATGGCTCGACCTACAGTGCTAAGCGATGAAAATCGTTTGGGTCGAATTCTCCGCTCCTCGTGAGCGGACTTTTTTTACTCTGTGAAATTTGTGTGAAAAATTATATAATCCGCTTGACAAATTCTATAATCCGTGTTATTATCTATATAACAACAGAAGGGAAGTGAGCTATCCGTGAAAAAAAGCGTTTACAGTCTCGTTCTTATGGACGATGTCATCAAGGCGGTCGACCGACAGGCATATCGCCTCGGGACCAGCCGCTCTAATCTGATCAATCAGATACTTGCCGAGCATCTCTCATGTGTCACTCCCGAAATGCGTATGAGGGAGATCTTCGAGCAGGTTGCAGAGCTGGTCAGCAGCGGCTTCAGAGTTCAGGAGCAGCGTTCACCGTCACTTATGACTGTCAGAACAGCTCTGGAATATAAGTATCGTCCGACTATTAATTATAAGGTCGAGCTTGACAGAGCCCCCGGAGATTATCTGGGTACGCTGAGAGTGTCGATCAGGACTCAGAGCGCACAGCTTATAGATATGTTCCACAGCTTTTTCGCCTACAGGGCTAATCTTGAAAACGCATACCTGTCACGTCTGGGTGTGAGCAGCTACAGCTGTGAGATAGGGGACGGAAGCTTTTCACGTAAACTGATAAATACCCGTACTCTTGGCGTTGAGGAGGCAGGTACAGCCATCGGAGAGTACATCAAAGACCTTGACAGGGCTGTTAAAACATATTTTGCTGCTCCCGATGGATTCGGAGACAGCGCTCCTGTTCTTGAAAAGAATTATCGCGCACTGCTTGAAAAATACATTATTTAGTCATGAAGTTGTTTTAAGTCAACAGTTAAGATCGAAAGGAGAAATATTATGAATGCTGAAAAATTAACTCAGAAATCAATCGATGCCGTCAGAAAGGCTCAGAGCATTGCTGTTATGAAGTCGAATTCCGTTATCGAGCCCATACATCTCCTTGCAGGGCTTGTAAGGCAGGAAAACGGCCTCATTCCACAGCTTCTTAAGAAAATGAACATTGATGAGGATATTTTCGATGGGGAGATCGAGAAGAAGCTGAATGGCCTTCCTAAAGTAACAGGAAGCGGCAGGAGCAGTAACATCGGTATATCTGCGGAGTGCGACCGTGTACTCACATCCGCAGAGGGCATTGCTTCAAATATGAAGGACGAGTACGTTTCTGTAGAGCACCTTATGCTCTCACTGATTGACAGCAAGGACAGAGACGTTTCACAGCTCCTTACAACATTTAATATAACTAAGGATTCCTTTCTCAGCGCTCTTATGTCAGTCAGAGGCAATACAAGAGTCACAAGCGAGAATCCCGAGGACACCTACGATGTCCTCACCAAGTACGGACAGGAGCTTGTGGGACTTGCAAGAAAGAATAAACTCGATCCCGTTATCGGACGTGACAGCGAGATCAGAAACGTTATCCGCATACTGTCAAGAAAGACGAAAAACAACCCTGTGCTCATCGGTGAGCCGGGCGTCGGAAAAACTGCTATTGCAGAGGGACTTGCCCTTCGTATCGTGGCAGGAGACGTTCCCGACAGCCTTAAGGACCGCAAGGTCTTCTCGCTTGATATGGGAGCTCTCGTCGCAGGAGCAAAGTACCGCGGCGAGTTCGAGGAGCGTCTGAAGGCTGTCCTCAATGAGATAAAAAACAGCAACGGACAGATACTGCTCTTCATTGATGAGCTTCACACTATCGTCGGTGCAGGAAAGACTGACGGCGCTATGGACGCTGGAAACCTTCTGAAGCCTATGCTTGCAAGAGGTGAGCTCCACTGTATCGGCGCCACTACCCTTAACGAGTACCGCCAGTACATTGAAAAGGACCCTGCTCTTGAAAGACGTTTCCAGCCTGTCATGGTCGATGAGCCAAGCGTTGAGGATACTATATCAATCCTTCGTGGACTCAAGGAGCGCTATGAGGTATTCCACGGTGTCAAGATAAGCGATAATGCTCTTATTTCTGCTGCAGTGCTTTCAAACAGATACATCACCGACAGATTCCTTCCCGATAAGGCAATAGACCTTATTGATGAAGCCTGCGCAACGATACGCACGGAAATGGATTCAATGCCTACAGAGCTTGATGTTATCTCACGTAAGATAGTTCAGCTGGAAATTGAAGAAGCTGCCCTCAAAAAGGAAAGCGACAACATCTCTCAGGAGCACCTTGAAGAGATACAGAAGGAGCTTGCAGAGCTCCGCGAGAAGTTCAAGGGCATGAAGGCTAAGTGGGAAAATGAGAAGAACGACATCTCCGCTGTTCAGAAGCTCCGCGAGGAGATAGAGCGCACAGGCAGTGAGATAGACAAGGCTGAGCGTGAGTACGACCTTAACAAGGCGGCAGAGCTTAAATACGGAAAGCTCCCGCAGCTTCAGAAGGAGCTGGAGGAGCTTGAAAAGCAGGCTGAGCACGATGTTGAAAACGGCAGACTGCTCCGCGACAAGGTAACTGAAGACGAGATAGCAAAGATAGTCTGCCGCTGGACAGGTATCCCTGTTTCAAAGCTAATGGAGGGCGAAAAGGAGAAGATTCTCGGTCTGGAAGGATTGCTCCACAAGAGAGTTATCGGACAGGACGAAGCAGTTACAAAGGTCAGCGAGGCTATCCTGCGTTCACGTGCAGGCATACAGGCTCCCGACAGACCAATCGGTTCGTTCCTTTTCCTCGGACCTACAGGTGTGGGCAAGACCGAACTTGCAAAGGCTCTTTCGGAGATACTTTTCGATGACGAGAGAAATATTATCCGTATCGATATGAGCGAATATATGGAGAAATTCAGTGTAAGCCGTCTTATCGGAGCGCCTCCCGGATATGTGGGATACGACGAGGGCGGTCAGCTGACAGAGGCAGTCCGCAGGAAGCCGTACTCTGTTGTACTCTTTGATGAGATAGAGAAGGCTCATCCCGATGTGTTCAATATCCTGCTTCAGGTCCTTGACGACGGACGTATAACCGATTCTCAGGGCAGAACTGTGGACTTCAAGAACACTATCATCATACTCACATCAAATCTGGGTTCACCGTATATCCTTGACGGTATCGGCGAAAACGGCGAGATAACCGACGAAGCGCGTTCACAGGTTGAGGGACTGCTGAAAACGCAGTTCAGACCTGAGTTTCTCAACCGTCTCGACGAGATAATCTTCTACAAGCCCCTTACAAAGGACAATATAATGAAGATCGTTGATCTCATGCTTACTGACCTTCAGAAGCGTCTTGACGACAAGCACATAACCATAAAGGTAAGCGATGAAGCCAAGAGCTATATCGTTGACTGCGGATACGATCCTAACTTCGGTGCAAGACCGCTGAGAAGATTTATCCAGCGCAACGTGGAGACTCTTGCGGCTAAGCGAATAATCGGCGGAAATCTCTCCGCAGGTGACATTATTGACATAGACCTTGACGCAAACGGAAAGCTCATTGCAACATGATATGACAAAAGCCCGAAAGCTTTGACAGCTTTCGGGCTTTTTATATGGGGGTGATATTATCTGCCTGTCAAGTTGATCCTGTAGTGGCTGACGTACTCTTACGCGCCATTAACAAGGAGCTTTCTCAGTGCCACAAGATCGAATACGTCAACATTACCGTCGCTGTTGACATCAGCAAGATCGGGTGTTTCGAGCTTGCCTGCGCCAAGCATATATTTCTGGAGCATTACCAGATCTGCTACCTTGACCTCGCCGTCGCCGTTGACATCTCCGATCACTTCCTTGCCCTTCTCGCCGTATACGGCAAGTTCAGCGATATTGCAGAGGTAAACGTCATCTGTGCTGAGAGGGCTTGACGGAGCTCCTGAAGGAACTTCGTAGCGGACATAACGTGCCTTGATATTCTCGAATTCCTCTGAGTAATTCAGCTTGAAGGATGGCTTGTTGCTGACAGTGTAGATCTTTGTCCAGTTTTCGCCGTCGTTTGATACGCTTACGAAACCGTCGATCATTCTTGCCTCATAGCCCTTTCGAGGACAGAAGCCGATGTTGCTGATCTTGCATACGCTTCCGAAGTCGAGCTGGACATATCCGCCCTCAAGACCGTCAAAATAGGTGTCAAGATCGCCGTCGTAAGCCTTTTCGTAGTTTACAGAGGCAGTGTCCTTCCACGAATTGCTTCCCTTAGCGGAAACAGGTGTGAGCTTGTCGAACTTGGGACGTGTGCTCTGTGAAGCCTTTGTGCCGTAGAGAGCTATCTCCGCGATGTTTGCACAGTATGAGCTGTCTGTATTGTACTCGTTCTTGGGAGCGCCTGATGGAACCTCATACCTTATATAACGTGCCAATGTATCCCCTGAAAGTGCAGTCACGTAATGCATTCCCGATGATGGCTTTCCCTTAACGGTATAAATAGTGCTCCAGTTTGTGCCGTCCGCAGATGCCTTGAACATACCGTCTGTCATACGCTGTTCGTAGCCGCTTCTCGGAGCGTAACCGATGCCTGTAATATCATAGAGCTCGCCGAGATCAACCTGTACCCAGCCGTCTGAAACGCCGTCGAAGTATGTAGCTGTGCTGCCGTCAAAAGCCTTTGCATAGCTTGTTGAAGCATCGCTCTTCCATGAGTCGGAGCCGCTTGTCATACCTGATGTAATGTTGATCTTGTCAGTGAGAGCTGTACCGCCCTTTACTCCGTCGATAATGAAGGTAGTAACAGAATTAGGCTGAAGAGTGGTTTTGAGAGCTCCGCCGCTTATTGCTGCTGTGCCTGCATCAGCCCAGTCCTCAGTATTGCTGGTACGTATCATTTTTGCGCTTGTACCGCACTGGCTGAACTGAGAGAGGTCGTAAACGATATCTGACTTGTTGGCGGATGTATTATAGGATACTATAACGAGCTGTCCGTTTTTCTCATCAAATGCAGCCATAGTGTTGCCTGATGACTTCAGCATAGTCATGCCGGGACGGATATAACGTGTATACTGACCGAAGCAGTAATACTTCTTGGAGAGGACTATCTTGTTCTGGTCGTGGTCTGCAACAGCAGTGCCCCAGAATCCCTTGGTCATGTCAACCATGCCAGAGTCCTTTTTACCGTGGTATCCTGCTGCACAAACGTGCTTATCTATAACCTGCCAGAGTATCCATGCAGAGGCATTGAGACCGTTGCAGTCTGCTGTGATACGCTCTGAGAGCCAGAGTCCGGGAGCCATTGCACCTGCATTCTGACCGGCAGTGCCGTTGCCGTCGACCTCGCTCATCCACAGGTTCTTACCTGAGCTTACGGCGAGCTGTCTGAGCTCTGAGCGCTTTGAGCCGCCGTAGGTGTGAGTGTCGATACGTCCGACTGCATTCTTTGCGTCTGATGAAAGTGCCTTGAATGCGTCTATCTGAGTATCTATGGAGGTCTCGTCGCTGGCACTGATTATAACATCGCCCATGCCTTTTGCATTCATAGCCTTCTGGAGCTCAAGTATTATCTTGCTCTCGCAGTTGCCGATGTCGAAGTGACAGCCCTCCTGCTTAGGACTTCCTGCATACCAGAAATTAGTATACGGCTCGTTGGTAGGAGTTATACTCTGTATATCGATGCCCCAGTCATTCTTGTAGTGATAGCTTACCTCAGCGAGGTATTTGGCGAAATCGTCATAATAGTCGTCCTTGAGATTGTTTTTTCCGCCGTCGCGGTTTCCGCTTGAGCAGCCGCTGTTTGTCATGTAATAGGGAGGTGAGTTGGAGAACATCTCCACTATCATATCGTCGCCTGCAGCCTCGATACACTTACGGAGCACATTGCGCTGATTTGCGTCGGCATTCCAGTCGTAGGTGACAGCACCGTTATTGTATTTGGTATAGCCCGGCATATCAGAATCGGTCCTCGTTATGTGGGTATGTGAAGGATCATCGCCGCCTCCGATATTGAATCGTGCGATGTTAAGGCGCAGACCATTGTCGCCGTAGAATGTGTCAGCTGCCTTTTGTGCAAGGCTGTCCGAATAGCCTACACGGTTTGCCCACCAACAGAGGGAAGTGCCCCAGCCTTCAAACTTTCCGCCGTTTATATCGTACACGTCATATGGGGAAAGCGAAACGGTCGATGCTGCATCTGCCTCAAATGCAGGCAATGCCGAGGACATAGAAGCAAGAACTGCCATTGCTGCTGCAGCTGAACAGAACTTTTTGATTATTCGCATTTTCAAAACTCCTTTTCATTGGATTTCCGCTTCACGGATCAATATGTTATTAATATTATATCGCAATTTTTGGAAAAAGTAAATATAAAAATAGCAATTTTTGAAAAAATAATGATATAAAATGTTACTATGTTATCCAATTTTTTTATTATGTACTATTTTTTCGTGATTCTGACTTATCATTAAGCATAAAATCGGATAATTAGACGCTGGGCTGACCGACTTGCTTTTTAATGCTGATATCTTATAAGCGGCGAGTCGTCTCAGCCTTTTTTTTCGCGCCTGTTGCTATTTTTTTACTCATATGTTATAATGTTCGTGATCGTAATTTTAATATCTGCTGAAAAAATAACAGAATGTGCCGTGCAGAGGCGGAGCTTTGCTCCGCCTGACGGTTTCGCCGTATTAAAATATTGAGGCTTATCATTCAGCAGCGAAACCGTCGGACGCAGGCGTCCCTGCACGGCGTCACAGAAGATTTTTGGGAGATAAAACTTATACAAAAGAAAGGTAAAATATGAGTGCATACGTTGAATTCAGAAATGTAAAAAAGACATATAAGTCAGGCGAAATAGAAGTCCATGCCCTGAATGACGTGAATTTTGAGATAAACAAGGGGGAATTCTGTGTAATAGTCGGAGCCTCGGGTGCAGGAAAGACCACTATACTCAATATCCTCGGAGGAATGGATACCCTGACAGAGGGACAGGTCTTTCTGGACGGTACAGAGATCTCTGCACTTAACAAGAGGAAGCTGACTGCATACAGAAGATATGATGTGGGCTTTGTTTTCCAGTTCTACAATCTGGTGCAGAACCTGACTGCTCTGGAAAATGTTGAGCTTGCAGCGCAGATATGCCGTGAGCCCCTTGACGCAGCAAAGGTGCTCGGACAGGTGGGCCTTTCAGAGCGTACAAAGAATTTTCCTGCGCAGCTCTCGGGCGGTGAGCAGCAGCGTGTGGCAATTGCAAGAGCACTTGCCAAGAATCCGAAGCTTTTGCTCTGTGACGAGCCTACAGGTGCTCTGGACTACACAACAGGTAAGCAGGTCCTTCAGCTTCTGCAGGATACCTGTCGGAAGAACGGTATGACAGTTGTGGTCATAACTCATAATCAGGCACTCACGCCTATGGCGGACCGCATAATAACTGTAAGCAGCGGTACTATATCAAGCGTTCGCATGAACGAAAATATAGTAGATATCGCAGATATAGAATGGTGACGCTATGGGCTCGGCAGTTAGAAAAAATACGCTCCGTGAGATACGCGGGACATTTGGAAGATTTTTTGCGATAATGGCTATAATAGCTCTTGGAGTCGGCTTCTTTACAGGCGTAAGGATAGTAACACCTGCAATGGTAAATACGGTAAATAAGTTCCTTGATGACAATCAGCTTTACGATTACAGGCTTCTATCGTCAATGGGCTGGAAAGAGGATGATGTTGAGTACTTCCGCAGCTGTCCTGATGTGCGGTATGCAGAGGGCTCATATTCACTTGATATACTGACATCAGGTGCAAGAGAATATGTTCTGAGAGCTCATTCATTGACTGAGGATATAAATGGTATCAGACTCACCGCAGGCAGGCTTCCAGAAAATGAAAACGAGTGCATTATCGAGGACGGCAGATTCAAAATCGGCAATACCATAACCCTTTCCGGGGAGAATTCCGAAAGCGTAAAGAATGCGCTGAAAACGGATACTTTTACAATAGTAGGTTCAGCTGATTCCTCAATGTACATCAATTTCGAGCGCGGTACGACATCTATGGGCAACGGCGAGATCTCAGCCTTTGTGTACCTTCCGAAGGAAGCATTCGACCTTGACGTCTATACCGAGATATTTGTGCGCTTTCAGCAGGATATGGAGATATATTCCGATGAGTATGAAGCATTTATGGACGGCAGGGATAAACAGTGGGAGAGCTTTGCACATGAACGTGCTGATATGCGCTATGATGAGCTTTATTCCGAGGCTGAGAAAAAGCTCAGTGACGGCAGGGCGGAGCTCGAAAAGAACCGTGCAGACGGACAGACAAAGCTTGACAGTGCTAAAAATGACCTTGACAGCGGAAAGGAACAGCTTGACCGGCAGTTAGCTCAGCTTGAACAGATACGGGATATAGCTCCTCAGCAGTATTCCGCAGGTATGGAGCAGTATAATGCTGCCTTGGCTGATTACGAAAAGGGGCTTGCCGAATACGAAAGCTCAAGAGCTGACTTTGAAAAGCAGATATCCGATGGTGAGACTGAGCTGAAAAAAGGCGAGGATGAACTCAGAAAGCTGAAAAAGCCTGATATTTACGTTCTTGACCGCAATACCAACATAGGATATGCCTGCTTTGAGAATGATTCAGAGATAGTTGCCCAGGTAGCTCGTGTTTTCCCTGTATTCTTTATCCTTGTGGCAGCACTTGTATGCATGACGATTATGAGCCGCATGGTGGAAGAGCAGCGTACTCAGATAGGCGTTTTCAAGGCGCTGGGATATTCCGAGGGCACTGTAATGGGCAAGTTCATGTTTTATTCGGGACTTGCTGCCATAATAGGCTGTGTGCTCGGATACAGCCTCGGCACCTACATCTTCCCGAAAATTATTTGGAAGACCTATACTCTCATGTATATCGAGCTTCCTATTGATTACCTCTTTGACCGGAAGCTGGCACTCATAGCTCTGGCAGTGTCGCTGATATGTTCTGTGGGAGTTACATGGTTCAGCTGCCGTGTGGAGCTTGCGGAGACTGCTGCAAGTCTTATGAGACCTAAGGCTCCTAAGGCAGGCAAGCGAGTGCTTCTTGAATACATTACACCATTGTGGAAAAGAATGAAGTTCCTGCATAAGGTGTCCATACGCAATATATTCAGATACAAAAAGCGCCTGTTTATGATGATACTTGGCATAGGCGGCTGTACGGCTCTGCTTGTGACAGGCTTCGGCCTGAAGGACTCTATCGCAGGATTTGCTGATATGCAGTACAACGAGATACAGGTGGCTGATGCCTCGGCTAACCTGCGAAATGTGGGCGATGAGCTCCCCGAGGAACTTTCTGAGGTGCTCAGTGAAAATACTGAGGACTATACACTGCTCTATACAGGCGCCTGGGATCTGCTCTACGGCAAGAAGGTGAAAAGTGTTACCGTAAATGCTGCTGAAACCTTTGAGGGAATGGATAAATACTTTGAGCTTCGCGGCATGAACGGCGAAAAACTTGTGCCTCCCGCAGAGGATGAGGCAATAGTCAGCCACAGCATTGCCGAGCGCTACGGTATAAAGAAAGGCAGCATGATGAAGCTGCGCGACGAGAATATGAGAGAGCTTAATGTCAGAGTGACTGGCGTTTTTGAGAATCATGTCTATAACGTGGTATTTCTCGGCAGGAGTACAATGGAGAAGCAGCTCGGTGAGTCAGTTCCCTTTAACTATGCGTTTATGAACTTCCCTGAAGATGCGGATACATATAAAACAACTGCTGCGCTTTCAAAGAGCGGCAATATTACTGCTGTCTTGGTCTTCAAAGACCTCAAGGAAAGACTCAGCAAGATGATGAGCAGTCTTGACTATATTGTACTCATAGTTATAATATGCGCGGCAGGACTGGCGTTCATAGTGCTCTACAGTCTCACAAATATCAATATCACTGAGCGCGTCCGTGAGATAGCTACCATCAAGGTCCTGGGCTTTTTCAGACATGAGACTTCATCCTATGTGCTCCGTGAAAACCTTGCGCTTACAGCTCTCGGTACGGCAGTCGGACTTGGCACAGGTATACTGCTCCACAGCTTCGTAATGGCGCAGATTCGTGTTGATCTGGTGGATTTCAGCGTTCGCATACTACCGAAAAGTTTCCTCTGGAGCGCACTGCTCACATTCCTTTTCAATTTTGCAGTAGATCTGTTTATGGTTATAAAACTTGAGAAGATAAACATGGCAGAGTCGCTTAAATCAATTGAATAGCTTAAAAATAATGGTGAAATTTACACCCCCTGCAAAACAGGGGGTGACTTTTTGTGCAAGTCTCCGAATATACATAATGTATCATTTCGCTGATTGACTTTTTGTCAGTTTTGTGCTATAATAAGGTTGAACCAATATAGGTTCAGGGGATATGTATCGATGTTTTTCGATAAGGAGAAAACTGAATGAATTACAAGATCAGAAGAGGCGTACTCAAAAGGTACAAAGAAGAAAAAGGCGTTACCGAGATCTTTATTCCCGATAATGTCGGAATTATCGATGAGGGCGCTTTCAGCGGCTGTACGAGCCTTGTAAGGATCCTTGTACCCGAAACTGTGCAGGTCATTTCGGATACAGCGTTCAGCGGCTGTGAGAACCTCAGATCTATCAATCTTCCTGAGAGCACTATCAGGCTTGGTTGGTATGCATTCCGTGGCTGTCACCATCTTGCTGATCTCACTATTCCTTCTACATTGCAGGAGATCGGTCAGCATGCATTTGCAGGCTGCAGGTCACTTTCAACTGTAAAGGTGATTCACGATGATAAAGTATATGAGTTCGTGATAAATGGTGAGCTTGACAATAACAGATGGCAGCAGATCAGACACTCACTCAATCATGTGAACAAATCAATAGCTGTATAACTAAGCACCCCCGTCCGTAATAATGGGCGGGGAGTTTTCTTGCCATAGGATTGACAATTCTGTCAGCCTATGGTATTATTTTTTTCGTGGAAAATTTTTTTGAAATTTCTGTAACGTTTGTCTTCGGATGCAGTCTTATAGTTGAAGGCGGTGAGAAGTTTGTACAAAGTCGAAGAGCTCTATAACGATTATTTCCATGATGTATACCTTTATATACGTTCACTGTCTGCGGACGAACATCTTGCTGAGGACATTACCCAGGAGACTTTTTTCAAGGCGATGAAATCCGTTGACAGCTTCCGCGGAGACTGTGATATAAGGGTATGGCTGTGTCAGATAGCGAAAAACCTGCTGTTTACACATAACAAGAAGCAAAAACGATTTACGGGAGAGGAAGTCCCCGAGACTGTCCCTGATAATACTGTAAGAGTTGATGAGCTTCTTGAAAATTCTGCACAGTCAATGGAGGTGCACCGTGTACTTCATACGCTTTCGGAGCCTTACAAAGAGGTATTCACCCTGAGAGTGTTCGGAGAGCTGAGCTTCCGTCAGATAGGCGAGATTTTCGGCAAGACCGAGAGCTGGGCGCGTGTGACATTTCACCGTGCGAAGCTGAAGATAATAGAAGAACTGGAGGTACAGAAATGAGCAAGAATTGTGATATGATAAAGGACCTGCTGCCCCTGTATGCAGATGATGTATGCAGCGAGGAGAGCAGAAAAGCAGTGGAGGAGCATATAAACAGCTGTCCTGACTGTAAAGCTGAGCTTGAAAAGCTACGTAAGAGTGTGACTGTGAGCCCACAAAAGGACGCGGCGGTGCTTAAACGTATAAAGAGACGCCTTCGTATCGAGAAGCTTGTAGTTGGGCTTATAAGCGTTTTCGCCATATGCGTAGCTTTGCTTATAGGACTTGTGTATCTTATAAATTCGGATACTTCAATGGACATGGAGAAGTATGATATACTTAACAATGTTTCTGTAACAGAGCATGATAACGCGGTCTGGCTCGATGTAAAGGGTTCAGCCGTGGAATTTATGAGAGTTCACCCCACAATAAGCGATACTGAGGGTAAACATTTACTATATGATGAGGATTTTGACAGAAATAAGAAAAACGGTTATGGTGTTACTCTTATGCAGCGTAAAATAGACAGTTTTGCAATAGCTCGTCACGGATTGCCGAACAGCATTGAGCAGAAGCTGTTTGATCTGGACGAAAAGGAAAGTATGACTAAGGTATTTTACTATGATGACAAGAACAATAAAGAATATATCTTATGGGAGCGTGATACAAATGACTGAGAAAAGATTTAGTATACCGCTGATACTGCTTGCTGTGGTATCATTGGGAATAGGATTTTCGGATTTGCAGTTGAGAGTATAGTATTTGCTCTGGGAGTTATTATAGCTTCCATAAAGCTGCGTGAGAAATACCTCATAAAGATACCTGTAGCTATATGTATCATATCTGTCATAGCTTCGGGAGCTTTCCTTGCATTTTTGATATATACAGGCATAAATGGCGGCTATAACAGCTATTGGCTCATGCGCCTGATATTCGGAAGTCCGGAATAAAATGAAAATCCCTCGGCTTTTGCCGAGGGATAATTTTATACTGTGAGCTCTATCTGATTTCCTTCAATTGAAGCGATGCAGCTTTCATAGTAGCCGTCACCTGTGGTACGCGGACCGCTGAGGACTTCATATCCGTCGGCTTTAAGACGAGCCGTAAGCTCATCGACCTTTTCCTGGCTGCCGAGACTGAATGCAATGTGGATATAGCCTGTTCTTGCTATATCATTCTGACTGTCTGCCATTTTGGGACGAGTCATTATCTCAAGTCTTGCACCGTCATCGAAGCTGAGAAAATATGAGCGGAAATCCGTAGTTTTATTATGGTATCCGCTGTTTGAAGAAGCACCGAGGTACTTAATGAAAAAGTCTCTTGCGGCTTCAAGGTCGCTGACATACATTGCAATGTGTTCTATTTTCATAATATCACTCATACTGGGCAAGAATACGCTGAGCCACCTCAAGACGTGTCTGGCGGTTGTTCATTGCCTGTTTTTCGATGTATTTGTGAGCCTGTGGTTCTGTGAATTTAAGGTACTTCATAAGGGTGGTCTTAGCTCGGTTTATAGTGCGCATTTCCTCGATACGGCTGAGAATATCCGAGCTCTCCTTTTTTACTCCCGCCATACGGGCACGTGCGGAAAGCACAAGCCTTATGGTACGCTGAAGGATTTCCCGTGTGTACGGTCTGGAGATGACATTTACACCGCTGTCAGAGGCTCTGTCAGCTATTTCGTCGGCAACGTCTCCGCTGCATATCAGGATAATTCCTGCCGATGTGGTATCGGCTATCATTTCCGCAAGCTCCTGTCCGAACTCGTCCGGCAGGGGCGTGTTTATTATAACAAGCTCAGGTTCAGCATCGTTTTTTACCAGTCTTCGTGCTTCGCTGCAGCTTGTGGCTATGGCAGTTTTGCTGCAGCCCTCTATGCGGAGAAGCTGGTCTGCAAGCTCTGAAATTTCGGCTCTTGCTGATACAATAAGCGCTCTGTTCATTGATTACCTCACACGAATTTGAAGTAGGATTCTTCCTCAAATTTGTCCTTGTCTGCGGCAAGGTCATAGTCTTTTATCTGCCTGTCCAGCTGAGCAAAGACGCTGCTTCTTATATCCTGAGACAGGGTGCGTTTTACGAAATCGCTTTCCTTTGCGATAGCCGCAGCCTCCTCAAGAGTTGACGGCAGCTTCTGGAAGATACCGCTTTCCTCGCCGCTGTGCATTGCACTTTCAAAGAGAGAGCAGTCACCTGTACGAATACCCTCGATACCTGAGGCAAGAATAAGCTTGAATGTTATGTACGGATTGCAGCAGGCGTCGGCAGAGCGCAGCTCTATACGCGGAGAGATGCCTACCGGCTTTGGGACTCTGATAAGCTGTGCGCAGTTTTCAGATGACCAGTTGATATATTTCGGTGCATAGCCTATGCCAAAGCGCTTGTAGGAATTGGTGGTGCTGTTGAGAAACGCGGTTATCTCGCGCATCCTGCCAAGAATACCTGAAATAAAGCACTTTCCGTCATGTGACATTGAGTCGATGTCATTGCCGAAGATGTAGTCGCCGCCTTTTTTAAGGCTTATGGATATACTCAGCGCACTTCCGTGTTCATCGGGAAGGGGCTTTGGCATGAACGAGGCAAAAAGACCGTTCTGTGCGGCGATTGACTTTACTACGGTCTTGTAGTGCACCATATTGTCCGCAGCAGTTATGGGCTCGCTTTCACGAAACTCTATCTCATTCTGAGCAGGACCGTGCTTATGACATGAGCTTTTGGGACTCATGCCCATTTCCTCCAGTGAGAGACATATCTCACGCCTTGCATTCTCGCACTTGTCAAGGGGAGCTACGTCCAGATAGCCGCCCTTGTCGTGAGGTATTTTTGTAGGCTCGCCCCGCTCGTCAAGCTCAAAGAGATAGAATTCGCACTTTGTACCCATTTCGCAGGAATATCCGTCCAGTCTGAGCTGATTGATATAGTTTGTGAGCTCGGTACGCATATCGCCCACATAGTCGCTTCCGTCTGTGTTTTTCAGAGCGCAGAAGAAGCGGACAACTCTTCCGGACTTAGGTCTCCACGGGAGAACGGAAAGAGTGGAAATATCGGGGACGAGAAGCAGGTCGGAGCAGTCCTCGGCGATACATGAAGCGTCAAAGGGGATGCCGTATTCAAATGCTCTCGGCAGTTCATTTGGCATGATAGCCACATTTTTGAGATTGCCGAACATATCGCAGAAAGTAAGTCTTATAAATTTAACGTCATTCTCTTCAACGAATTTCAGTATCTCTTTAGGAGAAAAGCTCATTGAAAGACCTCCAGTTTATTATTTAGCTGTTAGAATTAAGAACTAAGAGCTAAGAGCTATGTAGGGGGCGGCGAATCTCCGCCCGTTTTTATGTTGCAAATAAACAATTGTAATGGCGGAAATTATCCGCCATAATATCAAATAAATATTACCTGTTTGCAAGCCAGCAGACTGTGCCAAAAATACTGATTATGTGTTTGCTGTCGATATCGGGATATTGTTTTTGACATTCACTGACGTATTCGGCAATTTCTTTTTCAGCTTCGTCATCTTTTGGCAAAAAGGGAGTTTTATATTTATCAGCTAAAATATCACCATATTTCACGCAGTATTCATAGAAGCCATGCAGATATGATCTGAATTCAGCTATATCTTCTTCAGAAATATCAGGAAATTTGTTTTTCAGCAGAATATAAATATTCTTTTCTGCATTGCCAAACAAGTCATTTGAGTCGAATAGCTCGTTTATATGTTCTAAAAAAATTTTATTCACGTCAATATGCAGAGTGGTTCGTTCGCAGATAATCACACATTGAAGCGGAACAGAACTATATCGCCGTCCTGCATAACGTACTCCTTGCCCTCAAGACGCACAAGCCCCTTTTCCTTAGCGGCAGCCATGCTTCCGCAAGCCATAAGGTCTTCGTAGGAGATGACCTCTGCGCGGATAAATCCCTTCTCGAAGTCTGTGTGTATCTTACCTGCTGCCTGCGGAGCTTTAGTGCCCTTTGTGATAGTCCATGCACGTACCTCCTGCTTGCCTGCGGTGAGGTAGGAGATAAGACCGAGGAGAGAATAGCCTTCCTTGATGATACGGTTGAGACCTGATACCTCAAGACCAAGCTCGCTGAGGAACATAGCCTTGTCCTCGTCGCCCATGTCGGATATCTCAGCCTCTATCTGTGCACAGATAGGAAGTACAGCAGAGTGCTCCTCAGCTGCAAGAGCGCATACAGCCTTATAGTTTTCGTTGTTTTCGATATTGTTTGTGAAGTCGTCCTCGCTGAGGTTAGCCGCATAGATAACGGGCTTTGCAGAGAGAAGGGGAGTTGACTTGATAAGCTCTCTCTCCTCGTCAGTGAAATCGAAGCCTCTTGCAGACTTTCCGTTTTCGAGGTGAGCCTTGAGTCTTTCAAGGAACTCAGCTTCAGCGAGATACTTCTTATCGCCCTTTGCAGCCTTCTTAGCTCTGTCGATACGTCTTTCCACCATTTCGATGTCGGAGAAGATGAGCTCAAGATTGATAGTTTCGATGTCGCGGAGAGGATTTATGCTTCCGTCAACGTGAATGATATTCGGGTCCTCGAAGCATCTTACAACGTGCACTATAGCGTCTACCTCGCGGATATCAGCAAGGAACTTGTTTCCAAGACCTTCACCCTTTGAAGCTCCCTTTACAAGACCTGCGATGTCGACGAATTCAAGAGTTGCAGGAGTGAATTTATCAGGCTCATACATTTCTGCCAGCTTATCCAGTCTCTCATCGGGAACTGAAACGATACCAACGTTTTTCTCGATAGTACAGAATGGGTAGTTTGCTGATTCAGCACCTGCGTTGGTGAGTGCGTTGAAAAGAGTGCTTTTGCCTACATTAGGCAGTCCGACCATACCAAGTTTCATATTTATTCTTACCTTTCATATCATATGTATCCCCGCCAGTCAAGGCGGGGAATATAAACTTTAATTGCTTGCGTAAGTTATGCGCTTGTTGTTTACAAGTGCGCTTACAGTTGAATTCTGTATCTGGACATCGCCGCTGTTTGAGCCGATATCCTTAGGATTTCCTGCATTGACCGTCATAGACACATTTGAGTCGATTATAGTGAGGTTTCCTGCACCTGCCGCATCGCCGATGCCTGTTACCTCGTCGCCCTCTGAGTCGATGGTTATCTCCGCATTTTTGATCTTAGTATTAACGCTGCCTTTCATAGCACCGATACAGGAGTGCTTGCCTGAGCGCATTTTCATATTTATCTTGCCCTGTCTGATATAGATACTGCCCTCGCCCTCTTCGAGAACGCCGATACCTACTGCCTGAGCGCCTGTGCATGACATGGTTATGTCAGCGCCCGAGCTTATGGTAGCAATACCCTTACAGCTTCCGATTCCTGTGACTTTTATGCCTGATATAGCAATATCAAGCTTGCAGTCTTCGCCGATACTGATATTGGCGTCGCCGTTGAAGCTGCCTATGGCAAGTCCATTGTGTGAATACATGAATATCTTTATATTACCTGAGCGCAGCTCAATATCAGAGTCGTCATCATTGTGACCTCCGCCGATACACATTGATTCAACGCTGTTGGAGATTATCTCCAGATTGCCGCTGAAGTCAACTGTGATATCGCCGTAGCCGTGATCGTAATCGTTGCCGATACCGATTCCCTCGGAGGCGTAGCAGTCGATAGTGAGGTCGCCCTTGCCGCCGAGTACGAACTGAGAGACCATAGGTACGTAAATACCTGAGTAGCTCAGCTTGTTGGTCTTAACGACATTGAGCTCAAGACGTGCATATTCACCTACAGAGATAGTCGGCTTGCTGTTGCCGCTTATCATATTGACGTTTTTCAGTGTCAGCTCACAGCTGTGATTATCCATGATAGAGATATTCATCTTTACAGGCTTGTCGGGATCTCCGACAATAGTGAGCTTGCTCTGATAAACGTGTATATCTGTATATTTCTCCAGCGCCAGCTTCAGGAGATCGATCTCAGTTTCATTCTGAGCAGCGTAGATCTTCTTTACACCGTCAGGACGGGTTTCAAGGTTAGTTTTGATGATCTCGTCCTTGATGTCAGCCGAGATGCTGTTGAGAAGCAGCGGCTTTGGCTTTGATGTGTAATAGCCCTGAACGAGATCGACTCCAAGACGTATAACGGTCTTTAGCTCCTGAACTGTCTCGACACCCTCAGCCAGTGATTTGAGCTGATTTTCGTGGCAGAACTCAATAACAGATGTTACGAGCTGCTGCTTTTTCAGATCGTTCTGGATATCGCTGATAAGTGAGCGGTCTATCTTGATGTAATCGGGGGAGTAATGCAGCAGATTCGAGGAGTTTGAGTAACCTGTGCCGTAGTCATCTATGGCAAGAGTAGTATGTGCAAATCCGCAGCGCTTCTTAAGTATCTCTATTCCTTCTGCTGTTGCTGACGATTCCTCGACAATTTCTATAACAGTTTTTTCAAGGAGCTCGCCGTAGGTGAGGTAAAGCTCATTGAAATCCTCATCGGAGAGGAGGCTGTTTGACAGGCAGTTTATGAACAGCTTGCGGTTCTCGAATACCTGCTGGTTATCACTGAGAAGTTTCATAGTATTGAAGAAGGTCAGCTTTTCAATGGCGTAGAGGTCATTCTGAGAAGCTGCTATCTTCAGTATCTGAGTTGGAGTCATCTTTATGTCTCCCACAGTACGCATGAGAGCTTCGTAGCCTACTATCTCACCCTTCTGAGTTTCAACGATAGGCTGGAGATGATATGTAAGCAGGTTTTCCTGCACTATACGCGCGAAGGTCTGAGCATTGCGGTAGGAGTCTTTTTCGTGGATATAGTTTTCTTCAGAGAACCAGTTTATAACTGCACGTTTAGAGGTCTTTGCCTCAAAGAGGGCGAACTCCGAATAATTCACCAGCATATTGAAGTCAGAAGCTTCCTCGGGATATGAAGCGCAGCCGATAGAAAGGCTTATCCTGCTCTTGTCGGAGATGTCGATGATCTCTCCGAAATCATCGGTCAGTATACAGTTCTGAACTGCTTCATCCATGCTGTTGAGAATATTGTAGATATTCATTTTGTCGCTGTCGCGGAAGAAAACACATATCTCATAATTGGACTTTGAACCGATAATGAGAGAATCACTGGCAAAGCCTTTAAGTGCCTCAGCCACAGAAGTTATACAGCTGTTAGTGTTGTCAACAGTGAGGTACGAGCCCAGCTTATCGATGCCGTTGATAAAAATAGTTGCAAGGCAGCCGTGCTGAACATCGGGGAGTATCTGTTTGATCTTCTGTGAGAAGGAAGGAAATGAGGGCAGCCTTGTGATAGGATCATATTCCACAAAAGCTTTTTTGTCGCTTATATCCGAGATCTGACGTGTAAAGTCCTGTATAAAGCCGAGCCATTCATCGCTGCTCTCATAGATATTCATTTTTATAAAGCGGGTAGTGCTTCCGTCATTATATTTATAAATGTGTTTTTGTCCCTCTACGGGGCATTTTGAGATCTTTTCGAGGAGGTCGAAGAACTCGAACTCATTGATCTTTTCGTTTGGACATCCGAGCATATGACAGGCAGACTGATCGAGATATGCTGCCTTGTCCTTGGCAATGTATGTAAACGCACCAATATTGCCGACAAACTGCTGGAAGACCTGCCAGTCATGGCTTAACACGGGCGGAGTCTGGCTAAAATCAAATATACTCATACGCACTCCTTTTTGCTGCGGATAGAAGGATATTTCCGCAGCGTGCCTGTCTTGGGACGGTGAACAGGCGACCGTGATAACGTACATTTTATACATTTTCATTATAGCATATTTTTTTGTAAATATCAAGGCTCGCGGCATAAAATATGCCGTTTGTTTTATACTGACGCGAAAAAAACCGCCATTTCTGACGGTTTTTTATACTGATTTATGTATCAGTCAAGGAAATCCTTGACCTTCTTGCTTCTGCTTGGATGACGAAGCTTTCTGAGCGCCTTTGCTTCTATCTGACGGATACGCTCACGGGTTACGTCAAACCGCTGTCCTACTTCCTCAAGAGTACGTGACTTTCCGTCCTCAAGACCAAAGCGGAGCTTGAGAACCTTTGCCTCACGGTCTGTAAGTGTGGAAAGTACCTCATTGAGCTGCTCCTTGAGGAGAGTGTGTGAAGCTGCTTCAGCAGGTGCAGGAGCGTCATCGTCTGGAATGAAGTCACCGAGGTGGCTGTCTTCCTCTTCACCGATAGGAGTTTCAAGGGAAACAGGATCCTGAGCCACACGCATGATCTCACGAACCTTGTCCACAGGCATGCTGAGCTTGTCTGCTATCTCTTCGGGGCTTGGATCGTGGCCGTTTTCATGGAGAAGTTGGCTTGATACCTTCTTGACCTTGGTGATAGTCTCAACCATATGAACAGGGATACGGATAGTTCTTGCCTGATCGGCAATAGCACGGGTGATAGCCTGTCTTATCCACCATGTAGCGTATGTTGAGAACTTGAAGCCCTTGGTGTAGTCGAACTTTTCAACAGCCTTGATAAGACCGAGGTTGCCCTCCTGGATGAGGTCGAGGAACTGCATTCCTCTTCCGACATACTTCTTTGCGATAGAAACAACAAGACGGAGATTTGCCTCTGAAAGTCTCTTCTTGGCATAAGGATCGCCCTTAGCCATTCTCTGGGCAAGTTCTATTTCCTCTTCTGTGGTGAGAAGTGGAACTCGTCCGATCTCCTTGAGGTAGATCTTTACAGGGTCGTCAATTGCAATACCCTCCGTGGAAAGAGCCATTTCGAGGTCGTCTGTCATATTTGAATCGAGACCGATCTTAAGGTCGGCGTCGAGGTTCATATCCTCGACGATCTCGATGTTGAGATTTTCACAGTTGTCATAGAAGGTATTAATCTGGTCGACGTCAAAGTCCAGCTCCTCCAGAGCGTCGGTTATCTCCTTTGTGGTGAGTTTACCGTTGTTTTTGCCCTGTTCGAGAAGGGCTTCGATGGTATTTTTCTTTTCCATATTTTATATCCTCCTATTTGTTTTTCGAGCGGAAGAGCTTCAGAAGCTCATCGTTGCTGAGTTCTCCCTCTGCCTTTGGTGTGCTGCTTTTCAGTACCTGAGCGCAGTCTGCAACAACGTCGCGTGTCACGGCGACTTCTCTTTTTTTTGCTGCTATTCCGCTTATTCTTCCCATTTCCTCCGTGGAAAATTCATCGGAGAGAAGTGACAATGTGAATTTATCGGAATTCTTCATGCGCTCCAGAAGCGCCTTGTAGACCTTTTTATTGAATGCAGTCACAAAGCATTCAGGCGGCGCAAGACTTTCGACGTCCTCATATTCCTGAGGACGGTTGAGCAGGTAGCTGATTATAGTTTCCTCGGCACGGGCTTCCTTTTTGTTGGAGACCGCGTCGGGGTTTATGTCATCTCTTATGTAGGATGTCTGTGCTTTTATGGCGCGCCATTCGTTTTTTCTGGCGCTGCTGCTGTTTTTACGGAGCATGGCGTCGATGTGGGTTTTCAGCACCTGTACAGGTATATCGCACTTCTTGGACGTTCGAGATATGTAGACCTCACGTTCAAGGGGGGATTCGATGCCTGCAAGTACTTTTGATGTTCGTTTGAGAAGCTCCACACGGCCTATCTCTGTTGAAAGGTCAAGACCGTCCTCACACTTGTCGAGCATGAAGTCGTTTGCGTCATTTGAGCTGTCTATGAGCATCCGGAAGCGGTCGCGTCCGAACTTCTTGATGTACTCATCGGGATCCTTTGCCCCCTCCATATGGAGTATCTTTGTGCGTAGACCGACTTCGGCAAAATGGTTTATAGCCTTTTGAGTTGCTTTCTGTCCTGCACCGTCGCTGTCATAGGCGACAATGACCTCCTCGGCGTAATGGCTTATGAGACGTGCCTGATCCGGAGTAATGGCTGTTCCGAGAGTAGCAACTACGTTCTCGAAGCCTGCCTGATTAACGGCGATCACATCCATATAGCCCTCGCATAGTATCAGCCGCTTGGCGTTTGAATTCTTTGCGAAGTTCATGGAGAAAAGGTTGGAGCCCTTGTCGAAAACGGGAGTTTTTCCCGTATTCAGGTATTTAGGCTGTGAGTCGTCAAGGACTCGTCCGCCGAAGCCTATGATATTTCCGCGCAGGTCAATGATAGGGAACATGACTCTTTTTCGGAACATATCGAAGGTGCGTCCGTTTTTCATGCCTGCCAGCCATGCGTCAGCCATTTCTTCATCGGAATACCCCTTTGAGCGGAGCAGATCGGTCAGATTGTTCCACGAGTCGGAAGCGTAGCCGAGACCGTATTTTTTTATGGTCTGAGGTGTGAGCTTTCGGTTGGCGAAGTATTGCAGACCTGTCTTGTCCTTGCCTTTAAAGAGATTTGTGTAGAAGAAGTTGGCGGCAATGCGGTTCATCTCATAGATACGGGTCTTGCGCTTGGCATAGCTGCTGTCCTTGCTTCCGTAAGAAGGGACTTCAAGACCTGCCCTCTGAGCAAGAAGCTTGACCGCTTCCGGAAAGGTCAGGTTTTCGATCTTCATAATGAAGGTGATTACGTCTCCTCCTGCGCCGCAGCCGAAGCAGTAAAAGTTCTGTGTATCGGTGAATATGGTGCATGACGGAGTTTTTTCCGAGTGGAATGGACATGAGCAGACATAGTTGCGTCCTCGCCGTATGACGTTGACGTAGCCGCCCATGACTGTTTCTATGGGATTGGCATTTCGCAGATTATAGAGAAATTCGTCGTTCTGGGGCATATTTCCCTCACTTCCAGAATTTCGGGACGAAAAGCTCGGTATAAAGGTCGACGGCGTACTCGTCGCTCATTCCGGATATATAGTCACAGACGGCTCTGTCGGGATCGTCGGTCTTTATGATACGGCGGTATTCCTCGGGGAGCTTGTCCGTGTGTTCGATGAAATAAGCGTAGAGTTTTCTGACAAGCTGTTCAGCCTTGCCCTCCTCAGCTTTGGCGGCAGGGTTGGTGTATACCTTTTCGAACATGAACTTTTTGAGCTCGTCGTGAGCTTTTCGTATATCGGGCGCAAAATCTATATCCACAGCCCCGTGCCCGATAACGGAAGCTATGAGAGTGGTTATTCTTTGTGTTTTGGTATTTCCGAGGGCTATAACGCAGCTTCGCGGCAGATCATTCGGAGACAATATGCCTGCACGGATAGAGTCCTCAATGTCGTGGTTGATGTAGGCGATGGTGTCGGCAAGGCGGACGATATTGCCCTCCTTGGTGTCGGCGACCATATTTGTATGGCATAGAATGCCGTTCCTTACAGCGCTTGTGAGGTTGAGACCCTTGCCCTTTTTTTCCAGAACATCCACAACGCGGACGCTCTGTTCGTAGTGCTTGAAGCCGTGTGGACATATGTCATTGAGAGTGCGTTCACCGCAGTGTCCGAAAGGGGAGTGCCCTAAATCGTGACCCAGTGCGATCGCCTCGGTGAGATCCTCATTAAGGCGCATACCGCGGGAAATAGTCCTTGCTATCTGGGATACCTCAAGGGTATGGGTGAGACGTGTTCTGTAGTGGTCCCCCACAGGAGACAGGAAGACCTGGGTCTTACGTTTAAGTCTGCGGAATGAATTGCAGTGAAGGATACGGTCACGGTCACGCTGAAACTCAGTGCGGTAAGGACACTTATCCTCATAGCGCTGGCGTTTTGTGCCGACCTCGTCGATGCTTGCACAGGCATATTTGCTGAGTATACCTGCTTCGCATATCTCGATCTGTTCGCGTACTGTCATACATCATCCCCCTGACTACAGAAATATAAGCGGAGATGACTCCGCTGAAAAGCCTACATAATACTTATACTAAAACGGGACAAAAAACCCTTTATTTTTTCTGATTACTTTTTCACAGAAGAAAAATCCTCAAAAAGCTCGCCCAGATCTTCGAGCTTGGCGGTACCGTTGGTCACTTCTGTCAGATCCTTTGTGAGAGCGTCAAGCTTTTCGGATAGCACAAGTATCTCGAGGACAACATCGCTTCCGAAATCGGAGCTTACAGTTATGGTGTCGTAATTTGGCAGAAGATAGGATATCTTTCCGTACATTCCGTAGTCTGCGGTGACCTTCAGTCTGTGGCAAAGGCACATATCCATGATATGAGCGGCATCACAGGCAAGAGAAGCCGCATGGGAATAAGCTCTCACAAGACCGCCGCCGCCCAGGAGAATGCCTCCGAAATATCTGGTAACTACAACACAGACATCGGTGAGCCCCCGCTTTTTCAGCACATCAAGCACAGGTACGCCTGCTGTGCCCTGAGGCTCTCCGTCATCTGAATATCGGGAAATATTATCCTCTCGGAGAATATAAGCATATACGTTGTGCCTTGCCTTGCGGTGCTCGGCTTTTATGGAATTTATAAAGGCTACAGCCTCGTCGTTTGTACTGACGGGGGAGATATAGCCGATGAACTCCGAGCGCTTTTCTATGAAGGAAGCCCTGGCGTTTTCGGAAATTGTCAGATAGTTCATAATACTTACCTATGTACGAAAAGCCCCGTCATTGACGGGGCTTGTGGATTACTTGTCCATATTGAAACGCTTCTTGAATCTGTCAACACGTCCGCCTGTATCAACAAGCTTCTGCTTACCAGTATAGAAAGGATGGCACTTTGAGCAGATTTCAACCTTGATGTTTTCCTTTGTAGACATAGTCTCGATCACGTTACCGCAGTGGCAGGTAATTGTGGTCTTCTTGAACTCAGGATGGATTCCCTCTTTCACGATTTTCACCTCTTTACAATAATTTGTAGATCGTGCAGCCCATCATTTCCTTTAGACAGTAGTGCCGAATATACATTACAGTAATAAATTATATCACACAGTTCCGTGTGTGTCAAGAGATAATTGAATTTTTTTTATTTTTTAACTCTTGCAGCTGTGTATTCTCCAAGTTTATACAGTGTCATTTCTTTAGTGTTTTCGGGGATATCATCCTCTGTGAAGAACACATACAGTGCATCAGTTCTGCCATTTCCGGAGAGAAGCAGGTCGTACTGCTCCTGAGCGTATGAAGCGAGTGTGCTGTAATCGGAACGTGCGAGGTAGAAGCTGCTGAGCTTTATATTCTTTTCCGAAGCAAGCTGAGCCGTTTCGAAATACAGCTGCATATGTGCCCTGTAATCCACAGGCAGAGGCAGGTATACTATTTCTGATATTCCGTCGGATGCCTTCTCCCATTGCTCCTCATCTATTGATGAGACATATGCAGGTGGATCTGCATATTTCCTTTGCATATCGACGCGTAAGCTGCGGAGGTCCATGCAGGTGAGCCATGCGCAAATTATAGCAGCTATGGAAGCGGAATACCTGTCAAGTTTTGCGACGAGCCACAGAGCTGTGGTCATTATCATAATACAGGGCAGCCATATGAAGCGTCCCGAAGCGCGGAATATGGAAAGGCCTCCGCGTATGAGCCTGGGGAGCGGTATATCTATCAGGACTTTTGTGTTAAAGGTGACTCTTGTGCTTACTGCCCACATGAAGCTGAGCAGGAACACTGCAGCAAAGGCGATGATCTCGGGACGATGCTTCCTGAGATAATCGGCAATATTCTTAGCTGCCCTGCCCTCCTTGCGTTCAAGACTGCTTACGGCTATTATGATACCGAGGAAACAGCAGACCAGCATTCCGAGTCCCAGATAGCCGAAGCCCTCTCCCTGTTCTGCTGCAGCGTTAAGACCGCGAACATACTTTGAAAGGCCCATGCTGTTGAAGAAGGTATTGAGATTGGCGGAATATATGCCGAATCCTCCGTCGTAATAGCTTCCGGAGCCGTAAAATGCTCCGATGATCCACATTGTCAGCAGGGTGAATACTGTGGAGGAAGCAAAGGTACAGACTGCAAGGAGCTTTTTCTTGTCTCTGAATACGAGCAGGATCATATATCCCAGCATGATAATGTATATCATGGGCAGAAAATATATGTGTACCAGAACTGCAATTACGCATGTTACGGTCCAGAGTACAACAGGGGTTAAGCGGTGCTTGTACGTGCGCTTATGGTCAAGAGCCAGTATTGCGGCAGCTATAATAAGCCATATTGCGGCAAGAGTGTTATGCTGTGTTACACGCTGTATTGACGGGAAAAAGGCTGAATAGAACAAAGAGCCTGCCGATGTGAAGAGCAGATCCGGTTTTATGCGCCTTACAAGCAGAGCGCCGAAGCCTCCGTTAAGAGCGAAGCATATAACGCCCCATATGCCGAAATACTGGAACGTGCTCGGCAGCAATGGGGAGAGCAGCTTGAAGAATACAGCGAAAAGGGGAAGGGAATCCGTGTACATGCATGACACCATTCCGTCTGATGATATGCCTTCTGTGAGACCTATGGGAAAAGTCCACGGCGTATTCCTGTAAAAAGTCCAGCCCAGATGATGCTGGGTAACGTCGCCCATATTGTCGAATATCCAGTCAGTGTTTGTGGGGTCTATAATATTTAAGCCGAAGATTTCGATAAATACTATAGCTCCGAGTATAGCTCCGATAAGAAATGCTATGGAAGCTGTTTTGTGTTTTGTCATTTTTGTGTCTCCCTATTGTTTTTATCTGTGGGTAATTGAGTATCCGTTTTCAAACTTGTATTTTTGGTCGAATTCAGTTATATCTTTGGCTGTGAGGTCTGCTTTGCCGTCATATCTGTAGTATCTGCCGCTTTCGGAGATGAACTCTATAATACAGTAGTCCTCATCATCTATGCCCTTTGGATAATATTTTTCGTCGCCCTCGTTCCAGAGAAGCTCCCTGTACTTTCTGTCAAAGCTGATATTTGCCCTTCCGTAGAGGCATACCGCTTCGAATGTAGTATCATCCGAGAAGTAAAGACAGGCTTTCCCGTTGTTCATAAGGCTTTGAACGTGAGAGGAGCTTGTGTTTGTAGAGATAAGGTGAGTGCCAATGCCCTTATGCCATACGCAGAATACCCGACGGATATTTTGTCTTCCGCTCTCGTCCGTATAACCTATGGAAGCGAAGAGCGAACGGTCGATAAGAGCTTTTATTTCGTCATTTGTCATGTTGTGCTCCTTATTGAATAAGGGCGGAACTTTAGTCCGCCCTTACGAATTATTTCATGCTCTTTGTGAAATCAGCGTATATCTTCTGCTCGATAACCTCGGCTTCTGCCTTTGTAGGTGCCTTAGCAGTGATATAGGTCTTGATCTTCGGCTCTGTACCTGAAGGACGAACTATGGCCTTGCAGCCGTTCTCAAGGAAGAATGCGAGCACGTTTGACTTAGGAAGTGTGAGCTCCTTTATCTCGCCTGTAGCGATATTCTTTGATGTGCTTGCCTTGTAGTCTTCGAAGCGTTCGACCTTTAAGCCGCCGATAGATGTCGGATGGTTATTGCGGAGATTTGTCATGATCTCTTCCATGCGCTTCATTCCGCTCTCGCCTTCAAATTCGAAGCTGTAGAGAGTCTGGAGGAACATACCGTACTTCTTATACATATTCTCTCTTGCCTGCATGAGAGTTATGCCCTGTGTGCGGTAGTATGCAGCCATTTCGCAAATAAGCATTGAAGCGTCAACTGCGTCCTTGTCTCTTACGTAGCTGCCTGAGAGGTAGCCGTAGCTCTCCTCGAAGCCGAATACATAGCGGTTTTCTTCGCCCTTAGCCTCAAGGAAGCCGATCTGCTCGCCTATGAACTTGAATCCTGTGAGAACGTCTATTACCTCTACGCCGTATTCCTTGGCGATAAGGTTAACGATGTCGGTAGTGACGATAGTTTTTACAGTGACAGGATCCTTTGGCATTGTGCCCTTCTTTATACGCTGTGAGCAGATATACTCAAGGAGCATTGCACCAACTTCGTTTCCTGAGAAGAGAGCATAGCCTCCGTTGCCGTCGGGAACTGCGATACCTACACGGTCACAGTCGGGATCGGTTGCGAGAAGGAGATCAGGCTTTACCTTATCACAGTAGCTGAGACCTATCTGAAGTGCTTCGCGGATCTCGGGGTTAGGATATGGGCAGGTTGTGAAGTTGCCGTCGGGCTCTTCCTGTTCCTTAACTACGGTAACATCAGTGATGCCGATGCGCTTGAGGATCTCGCGGACAGGCTTGTTGCCTGTGCCGTTAAGAGGTGTGTATACCACCTTGAGTCCGCTTGAAGCGCAGAGGTCTGTGTTGATGCCTTCTGCAAGGACTCTCTGGTAAAACTCCTCGATAACGCTGTCATCGATGTATTGAATGTTACCTGCGGCTAACTCTTTATCGAAATCAGAATGCTTGACTCCGCTGAAAATATCAAGTGAATTGATCTTGTCGAGGATTATCTCAGCGCCTCTGAGAGTGATCTGGCAGCCGTCCTCGCCGTAGACCTTGTAACCGTTATACTTAGCGGGATTGTGGCTTGCTGTCACCATGATACCGCCCTGGCACTTGAGTGCGCGGACTGCCCATGAAAGGCATGGGGTAGGCATGAGCTGCTTATAGATATGTACCTTGATACCGTTTGCTGCAAGTACCTCTGCTGCAGCCTTTGAGAACACGTCGCTCTTGATACGGCTGTCAAATGAGATAGCGACACTTGGGTTCTTGTACTCCTGGTTGAGGTAGTCTGCAAATCCCTGTGTAGCGCGTCTTACGGTGTATATATTCATTCGGTTGGTTCCTGCGCCGATAACGCCTCTCAGACCTCCCGTACCGAATTCGAGATCACGGTAGAATCTGTCGTTGATTGCCTCGCTGTCGCCCTTGATTCCATCAAGCTCAGCTTTTAAGTCGGGATCTTCCTTGGCATTTTCACACCAAAGGTTATAAAGTTCCAATTCTGACATTATAATACCTCCTGAACAGATATATATTCATTATAGCACATTTTTGCTGATTTGGGAATAGTTTTTTCAAAAATTGCTATTAATTTTAGTTTTAATCAGTTCATAAGCAGCCGTAAACGGCTGAAAATAGGCAGATTGTCAAAGGCATATCAATTTTAAATATTAGTATTTTTAAATGTATATATTACTACTTGTATACAAAAAACGGCAGTTCAAAAAGAACTGCCGTTGTGTATCAATCACCGAAAGATACGCCGATATCGCGTGCTGCGATGACCAGATGATTCTCTGTATCGACGAATTTTGTTTTACCTGCAATGTCCTCAAGCTTGTTTGAGGTTATCTTATTGCCTATCTTAGCTACTGTTCTGCCGTAACGCTCCTTGGCTATGAGGTATGCAGCGTGAACTCCGAACTGAGTTGAAAGTACGCGGTCATAGGCGCTGGGTGCGCCGCCTCTGAGCATATGTCCGGGAACGCATACACGGGCTTCAAGACCTGTATTTGCCTGTATCTGTGCAGCTATGCGGCTTGTGGCAGTGAGTATGCCTGCTTCGGCACGTTTCTTTGCACGTTCCTTCTTTTTCATCTGGGCTTCGTTTATATCGAATGCGCCCTCTGCGACTGCTATGATCGAGAAGGTCTTGCCGTTTGCACTTCTTGCCATTACTGCATCGCAGACCTTATCTATATCATAAGGTATCTCGGGGATTATGATAACGTCTGCACCGCCTGCGATACCTGCGTTCAGTGTGAGCCAGCCTGCTTTGTTGCCCATTATCTCACAGAGGAGCACTCGTGAGTGGCTTGCGGCTGTGGTGTGGAGCCTGTCAAGAACGTCGGTTGCTATATCAACTGCGGTGTGGAAACCGAATGTAACGTCGGTGCCGTAAATATCATTGTCTATGGTCTTGGGGAGACCGATAACGTTGAGTCCCTCATCAGAGAGAAGCTTGGAGGTCTTGTGAGTGCCGTTTCCGCCGAGAGTAAGGAGACAGTCCAGCTTCTGCTTTTTGTAGGTCTCCTTCATATTCTTGACCTTGTCGATGTTGTCCTCGCCGATGACCTGCATCATCTTGAATGGCTGGCGCTTTGTACCGAAAATAGTTCCGCCCTGTGTGAGAATGCCTGAAAATGAAGAAGGGGACATCTCCTTGCAGAGATTGTTGATAAGTCCGTAGTAGCCGTTTGAAATGCCTACTATCTCGACATTGTCCTCGCCGAAGCGTTCATAGCAGGCTTTAGCCACTCCGCGTATGGTCGCATTGAGTCCCGGGCAGTCGCCGCCGCTTGTGAGAATTCCTATACGTCTTTTCATAAATGATGACCTCCCTGATAAATAGTAAAAGCGTTATCTCTTGGTGTTCATATCACGCTTTGCGTTCTGCTCAAAGAATTCCTGTATTTTTTCGGGGGGCATAGGCTTTCCGTAGAGGTAGCCCTGTGCGTAGTCACAGCCCGCCATGCGCAGGATAGATTCCTGTACATTGTTTTCGATGCCTTCCGCGATAGTTTCTATCTTCTTTGACTTTGCGATGCGGATGACCGCCGAAACAATCTCATAGGCGATGTTATCGTGCTCTATATCGGTGATGAACGAGCGGTCAAGCTTCAGCAGAGTTATAGGAAGTATCTGGAGATAACTCAGTGACGAATAGCCTGTGCCGAAGTCGTCCATTGCAAGCTTTACGCCAAGCTCGCGGAGCCTGTTCATCTGGTCCACAGCAAAATCAACATCGCTTAGTGCGAGTGTTTCTGTAAGCTCTACCTCAAGCCACTGAGGAGCCAGGGATGAACGTGCGAGAGCTTCGAATACCTTGTCCTTCAGGTCTGTCTGGTAGAAATCTGTGGAAGCAAAGTTTATAGACATTACTATAGGCGGATAGCCCATTTTCTGCCACAGCTTGTTCTGGCGGCAGCCCTCGTTCAGTACGAATTCGCTTATCTTGCTGATAAGGTGAGAGCTCTCTGCGATAGGCACGAATGCATCGGGGGTGATGATAGTGCCGTCGGGCTTTATCCAGCGTATAAGTGCCTCGACGCCCATTATCCTGCCTGAAGCAAGGTCTATCTTTGGCTGATAGAAGAGCTGGAGCTCGTTGTTGTCGATGGCAAGGGCAAGAGCCTTTTCAAGCTCGGTATTGCCGATTATCGAATCGTGCATGCTTGGCTCATATCCGCAGATGCTGCCCTGAGCGTCGTTGGATTTGAGTGCGAATTCCGCATGCTCCATTACCTCAAGGAAGGATCTGCCGTCCTCAGGCATTTTGGAGAAGCCTGCCGAGCAGGTAAGGCTTATGGAAGCAAGCTCGTCCACTGCCATCTTTGAGAATTCGTCCTGAATGGACTTGACAGTACGTGTGGGCATTTCGTCGTCGCCGTAGTCTCTCAGCAGGAGCGCGAAGTTGTCTCCGCTTATTCTTGCGGCAAGACCGCCGGGGGTGACAAATTTATAAAGTATATGTGCAAAATTTTTGAGCACGTAGTTTCCGTTTGAGTAGCCGCAGGTATCGTTTATGATATGGAAACGGTCGATGTCAAGGACGATTATCCAGAAGGAATAGTCCAGTATCCTGCATGAGTCGTAGATCTCCTGACCTGTCATGACAAGCTTGTTGCGGTTTGCGATCTCTGTGACCTCGTCGATGTACGCGAGGCGCTCTATAAGGATATCCTTTTCGTGCTCCTCTGTAACGTCGATAACAGCACCGCCGAAGAGCGGGAGGCTGTTTCCTGTACCTGTAATCGACTTGAAGCGGTGTGAGAACCAGCGATAATTGCCGTCAGCACTTCTGAGCCTTATCTCGATATTCTTGATGTCGGACATATCGCGGCTGCGTACGGCTCCGTCAAACTGTATCCTGTCATTTGGATGGATCAGGGCGCGGTATTCGTTGATATTGACGGTACCGCTCTTGAGCCCCAGCATACTTACCATTTCGGGTGATACTCTGAACACCTTTCTGTCAGTGCTCATTACGAGACCGATCTCGGCAAGCTCCATAGCTGAGTGGAAGAAGTCGTTGGCATTTGCAAGATTTACTCTCATTTTCTTCAGCTCTGTCAGGTTGAAGCCTGTACTGAGGTATATCGCATGCTTCTTGTACTTCTTGACCTGTGAGGTGCTCCATGCGATGGATACAAGTGCGCCGCTTGGATTGCGGAATGTTGATTCATAGGAGTTGCTTCCCACGATCTTGCTGAGAGCGGTAGGATCCGGGGTGTTGATACCGAATGCAGTCCATACACCCTCCTGCTTGTCTGAGTAATCCGCCGAGATGCCAAGAAGGTCGCGGAGCTTTTTGTTTATGTATACATAGCTGAAATCGTCAGACCATATTATCATTTCGGTGTTGAGGTTCTCAGTGACCTTGATGATCTCATTCTGGTCCACGGATGTCCTCTTGTTTTTATATATCCATCCCGATATCGCAAGAATAAGTGTCGCACATACCATAGTGCATACATATATGATAAGTGCCATTCTGGCGTTTTCGGGGACGTTTATGCAGTAGCCTATCACAATAGCGCTTGCGGTGACGATTATCAAAGCAGCGGCAAGGGGGTTGAAGCTTTGTGTTCTGCGTCTTGGTTTGCGGTTTGGGTTATTACTCATAGGCACCGCCTCCCTTCATTTACAATTAGCCAACTACATTATAGCAAAAATTACCGAAAATGTCAATCGTAAATTTACGGACTCTAACAAATTTGATAAAAATGACGGAAAATTACAAAAAAATATCACTTAATGTACACTTTTCTTCGATATAATGTTATAATAAGTGTGTAAATAATAACAGCTGTAAGGCTATGAATGAGCATTGTGAATTTTTGACATCTTTGTTCAATTCTAATAAATGGAGGTAGATTATGGCACATATTTTAATTGTTGACGACGAGGTGAATATCAGAAAGGTAGTTCGTGAATATGCCGAATTTGAAGGATATGAGGTAACTGAGGCGGAAAACGGCATGGAGGCTGTGAATCTTTGCCATGACAACGATTATGACCTTATCATAATGGATGTCATGATGCCGAGACTTGACGGCTATTCTGCCTGCAAGGAGATACATAAGACCAAGAATATCCCCGTTATCATGCTTTCTGCAAGAGGCGAGGAGTACGACAAGCTTTTCGGCTTTGAGATAGGCGTTGATGACTATGTAGTCAAGCCCTTCTCACCTAAGGAGCTTATGGCGAGGGTTAAGGTGGTACTTAAGAGAAATACCCGTCAGGAGGAGACTGTTCTTCCCGATAAGTTCTCATTTGAAGGTCTTGAAGTCGATATTGCGGGCCGTGAGGTCTACGTCAACGGTCAGAAGGCTTCTATGACTCCAAAGGAGTACGACCTGCTCTTCTATCTTGTAAAAAACAAGAATATCGCTCTTTCAAGAGACAAGCTCCTTGAAGAGGTCTGGGGCTACGATTTCTTCGGTGATGACAGAACAGTTGATACACATATAAAAATGCTCAGAAACAGCCTCGGAGAGTATCGTAAATTCATTGTTACACTGAGAGGAATGGGATATAAGTTTGAAGCCGATTAAACATTTCAGACGTGTGGGAAGCAGAATGCCGCTGAGGTTTACTATATGGCTGTATTTCGTTCTTTTTACCGTGGCGGTATGCGTTCTCATCTGGATATTTCAGATCTTTTTCTTTGAGAAGTTCTATGAACGCATGAGGATACACTCAACAGCGGACAGCATGGAGCACATTGCCGAGGTCTATAACAGCTGCGACAAGGAAAAGCACTATTCAAGTGCTATGGAGATAATTGCTGATGAGGAGCTGAAGGAAAAGCTTTACAATACCGTCATCGAGACAGGCGATGCTGAAAATCTTTGCGTAGAGGTCGTGGACAAGTACGGCAGAGAGATAATGAAAATGCATGTTATGGGAGAATGTCTCATCCATGACAGGGGAATAAGCGGAGGCATGATACTCAGCGAAATTGACGACTCTGAGGACGGAGTTATCAAATGGAAGAAAAAGCATCCGAGAAGCGGCAACGAAATGCTGATATACGGCTGTACTCTCGGAAACAGTTCCGATCCCGACGGTTACCTTCTTGTAAATGCGGCACTTGTGCCTGTTGGTGCTACTGTAAAGATCATAAAGCGTCAGCTGATGACTATAACAATAATACTTATTATAATTGCATTCGTTATCTCGCTGTATCTTTCCAAGAGGATATCGGCACCTATCGGCAGGATAACAAAGTCCGCGGAAATACTGGCAAAGGGCGACTTCAATACCAAATTCGACGGAAGAGGCTATCTCGAGGTGAAAAAGCTTGCGGATACCCTTACCTATGCGGAAAAGGAACTCTCAAAGGTGGATACTATGCAGAGGGATCTTATAGCTAATGTTTCGCACGACCTGAGAACTCCGCTGACTATGCTTAAGGCGTATGCTGAGATGATACGTGACCTCTCGGGCGATAACCCTGTGAAGCGAAATGAGCATCTTGAAATAATCATCAGTGAGACTGATCGTCTTGCACTCCTTGTAAATGATATGCTGGATCTCTCAAAGCTTGAGAGCGGAAAGCAGAAGCTTAATCCCACTGAGTTCGGCATCAGCTCAAAGCTTGGCGAGATCATGGACCGCTTCAAGGGGCTGTCCGAAAAAAACGGATACCAGATACATTTTACTCCCGATGAGGAGAGGATCGTTTGCTGTGATGTGGTCAAGATCGAGCAGGTAATTTATAATCTTATAAATAATGCGATCAACTATACAGGTGATGATAAGCAGATATTCGTCCGCCAGATCAATACCGACGACGGCGTTATCATCGAAGTCGAGGATACGGGCGACGGTATCGAGGAGGACAAGATCAAGCTCATCTTCGATAAATATTACCGTTCTGAGAACCATAAGCGCGAGGTGGTCGGCACAGGTCTCGGACTCTCAATAGTCAAGGCTGTGCTGAAAATGCATAACTACGACTACGGTGTACGCAGCACTCTCGGCAAGGGTTCGACCTTCTGGTTTAAAATAAGCAATGTGAAGAAGTGACATGGGATCGCTTTAAGGCAGCGTTCTTCTGAACCTGTAATGAGTTGAATGAAAGTATAAATTGTAATAACTGGGCTTAATTCAGCAGCATTTATGTACGTCGGGTATAAATCTGGGCAAAAAGAATAATATGCATTGTACAATGTGCACAATAAAGTGCGATTTATGCCGTTTTTTTTCTACTCGCCCTGCTTGCCAATTTCACAGAAAATACATAATAATATGCTATAATGTAATTGCTGAGGGAGAAGATCCCACAGCTGATTTTCATGGTAGTTTAATGTTTACCCCAACATTAAATTATTAAATCCCCAATAATCCCTATATCATGGCAGATGAGCTTCCTACAAGGAGGCTCATTTGTTTTGTGAAAAAAAATTTGTTGCAATAGGGAAATATCCTATTGACAAATTTCCGACAATAGTGTATAATACACTCATAACCTTATCAAGAGCGACGGAGGTAACAGGACCTGTGAAGTCGCAGCAACCCGAACATTATGAGTCGAAGGTGCTAATTCCTGCGGTTTTATCCGGAAGATGAGGACATTGGGTAAATGTGGCTTCTCTTCGGATTGAGAAGTCTTTTTTATTTTTCAGGAGGTTTTTTTAATGAGTAAATGCTTTTTCACATCTGAATCAGTTACTGAGGGACATCCCGATAAGATCTGTGACCAGATCTCTGACGCTGTTCTTGATGCTATCCTCGAGCAGGACAAGCTGGGAAGAGTTGCTTGTGAGACCTGCGTTACCACAGGTATGGTACTCTGTATGGGCGAGATCACAACTACTGCCGACATTGATATCCCTAAGATCGCCCGCAATGTTATCATAGATATCGGCTATGACAGAGCTAAGTACGGCTTTGACGGACATACCTGCGCAGTACTTACTTCTATAGATGAGCAGTCTCCTGATATCGCTATGGGCGTTAACGAGGCTTTCGAGTACAGAGAAGAGAACGGCAAGTCAGACGGACTTTCAAACGGTGCGGGAGATCAGGGTATCATGTTCGGCTATGCCTGCAATGAGACTCCTGAGCTTATGCCTCTCCCTATCTCACTGGCTCACAAGCTTGCTCTGAAGCTTACAGAGGTACGTAAGGACGGCACTCTCCGTTATCTTCGTCCAGACGGAAAGTCTCAGGTAACTGTTGAGTACGATAACGGCAAGCCTGTAAGAGTAGACGTAGTCGTTGTTTCTTCACAGCATTCTGCTGATATTTCTCTCAAGCAGCTCCGCAAGGACATCGAGGAGTACGTTATCAATGCAGTTATCCCTGCTGAGCTCATGGACAAGAACACAAAGATCTTCATCAATCCTACAGGACGTTTCGTTGTAGGTGGTCCTCAGGGCGACAGCGGTCTTACAGGACGTAAGATCATCGTTGATACATACGGCGGATATTCACGTCACGGCGGCGGAGCATTCAGCGGTAAGGATCCGACAAAGGTTGACAGAAGCGCTGCTTATGCTTCACGTTATATTGCCAAGAATATCGTTGCAGCAGGTCTTGCCGACAAGTGCGAGGTTCAGCTCTCATACGCTATCGGCGTTGCAAAGCCTATTTCTATCCTTGTTGATACATTCGGCACAGGAAAGGTAGATGAGGAAAAGCTTGCGGAGGCTGTTTCAAAGGTATTCGACCTTCGTCCTACAGCTATCATCGAAATGCTCGACCTCAGAAAGCCGCAGTACAGACAGCTTGCTGCTTACGGTCATATGGGACGTGAGGAGCTCGGCGTTGCATGGGAAAAGACAGACAGAGTTGACGCTCTCAAGGCTGCTCTCAAGTAATAAGATATAAATATTGCCCGAAGTCGGTCAGCTGACTTCGGGCTTTTTGCTTGTTGTTGACTTTTATATTTTGCTGTGCTATAATTCCCATGTATCGGGAGAATTTATTCTCGAAAAATTGAAATAACGGAGGTTATTATGAGATTAGACGGTTTTGGACTATTTGTTGAGGACATGGGCAAAATGATAAGGTTTTACAGAGATGTTCTTGGTTTTGAGATAAAAGAGGACGAGAATACCTCCAATGTTTTCCTTATCAAGGACGGTACTCTGTTTCTGCTCTACGGGCGCAGTGACTTTGAGAAGATGACCAGCCGAAAGTATGAATATATCAAGGGCTTGAACGGTCACTCGGAAATTGCGCTTTATGTCGATACCTTTGAGGAGGTCGACAGGGAGTATGAAAGAGTCATCGGAATGGGTGCAGAGCCGGTATTGGAGCCAACTACCGAGCCCTGGGGACAGCGTACATGTTATATTGCTGATCCCGAAGGAAATCTAATTGAGATAGGTTCCTTCAATAAGCCATTTGAGCGCTGAAATATCATCTGCCGCCTGTGTCTTGTACAGGCGGCTTTTGTCATTTACCGCACTTATAGCCTTTAATGCCGTTCGGCGGCATTTCAGGAAGTATACTGTTCTCGCGCATAGAGTATTCAGCGTCTGCGCCAACGATTATATGATCAGCAAGAACAGCTCCCACCTTGGAAAGGGTTTTTATGGCATTTTTAGTGAAAAGTACATCACTGTCAGACGGCTCAGCCACGCCGTGAGGGTGATTATGTGCAAGAAAGAATATGTCGCAGGAGCTCTTTACCGCCATTTCAGCTATGTCACGGAATGATGCGGAAAGCCGTGACGCTGAGCCAAAGGCGAGCACCTTTGTCACAGAGATACGGAAACGGCTGTTGACTCCGGTCATTATGAGCTTTTCACCAACTGCTCCTATACAGTGGCTTGCGAAATATTTCTTGGCTGCCTTTGTGGTACTGAGAGTTTTAACCGTGAAGCGCTCGGAATACATTGCTCTGCTTATACAGGGGATAAGCCGCAGAAGTACTGCAGTCTGCTCATTTACATCGGGATTTTTCATGAGAAGGGCAGTGTCCGCATCGGCAAGGGCATTTATGCTGCCGTATTCGCTGAGAAGCTCAGCTGCAAGGACGGCAGGCTCGGCGACCTGTGCATATGAGAGCAGAAGCTCAAGCTTCTGATTCTCTAAAAGCCCGTCCAAGCCTTTTTTACGGTATTTTTCGAGAAGCTGCTCCCTGTGCAGCTTTTTATTATTTTCAGCCATAGTCAGAATGTGAATGCGCCGCTGCCGCGCATTGAGAAGCATTTGTCGCATCCGTGGATTATGAGGTCGGAGAAGGTTATGCCTATGGCGGATAGTAATTCGCCGAAAATATAGGCTATGCGGTAGTCGTCATTTGTAGGTATGGGAGGAGCTGTCCCATGGTTTATACCGATACAGACCGAGGCTGCTTCGCTTTTGAGCAGCATTGCTGCAAGTTCTTTTGGGGACAGGCTGCTGCTTAGAAGGTCCTCAGTTGGCAATGTGATGGTACGCATAAGCTCTGAGCGTGTAGAAAGGCATAGTACATTGCAGATCTTTGCTGTCGTGTCGGCGAACTGCTGTGACAAACAGTCGAAGATCTGTTTGCGGCTGCTAAGTGTTTCGCTGTTGTGGGAATTGCGCATATAGTTCTGTCCGAAATCGCTGATAAGCTTAAGAAAAATTGCTCCGCTGCTGCCGACTCCCTTTACAGCGCACAGCTTTTCCTCGTCTGCTGTCAGCACCTTGCTGAGACTGCCGAATTCCTGTGTCAGTTCATGGGCTATCCCGTTGGTATTTACCACCGGGCGGGCATAGAACAGAATTAGCTCAAGCAGCTCGTGTTCAAAAAGTCCGTCCTGACCTGCTGTGAGAAAACGCTGCCTCATACGGCTTCTGTGTCCTGCATGAGAGTTCTTTTCACTCATATTTATCCCCCTGATTTTAAGCTTGAAGTATAAAATGATAACAAAACAGCCTGAAGTCATAAGCACCTCAGGCTGAATATTTACTGTTTAAGGCGATGAGCAGGCACTTATACTCTGTCAGCTATATCGTAGATCATCTTTTCGGTCTTTTCCCAGCCGATGCAAGGATCGGTAATGGACTTTCCGTAGATGTGCTCATCTACCTTCTGGCTGCCGTCTTCGATGTAGCTCTCGATCATAAAGCCTTTTACCAGTCTGCGGATATTTTCGTCGTATTTGCGGCTGCTGAGGACTTCCTTGACGATACGCGGCTGCTCGAATGGGCGCTTGCCTGAGTTGCAGTGATTTGTGTCGATTATGGCAGCAGGGTTCTTGAAGCCCTTTTGCTCATAGAACTGATTGAGAAGCTGGAGTGTCTCATAATGATAGTTGGGCATGCTCTGGCTGTGGTGATTCTCATAGCCTCTGAGGATAGCGTGTGCAAGAGGATTACCCTCTGTAACTACTTCCCAGCCTCTGTAGATGAATGTGTGTCCTGACTGGGCAGCTTCTATTGAGTTCATAAGAACAGGGAGACTTCCGCTTACAGGATTCTTCATGCCTACAGGTACATTGAGACCGCTGGCAGTAAGTCTGTGCTGCTGGTTTTCAGTGGAGCGCGCACCTACTGCAACATAGCCCAAGAGATCGTTAAGGTAACGGTGATTCTCAGGATAAAGCATTTCGTCAGCGCAGGTAAAGCCTGTTTCCTGTATTGCTCTGAGGTGCATTTTTCTGATGGCAACTATGCCCTTATACATATCAGGCTCCTGATTAGGATCGGGCTGATGGAGCATTCCCTTATAGCCTTTTCCTGTTGTACGGGGTTTGTTGGTGTAGATACGGGGAACTATCAGTATCTTGTCCTCAACCTTTTCCTGGACCTTTCTGAGACGGCTGATATAATCAAGCACGCTGTCCTCGTTGTCTGCTGAGCATGGGCCTATTATAAGAAGAAGTCTGTCATTGTCACCTCTGATGATATCTGCGATCTGTTCGTTTCTCTTGTCAATGATTTTGCCAAGCTCTTCCGATACGGGATATTCGCTTTTTACCTCTGCGGGTATCGGGAGCTTACACTTGAAGTTCATGTTCATAATAGCTTTATCCTTTCATAGACAATTCAAAATTTCTAAATCATTATAGCACATATTTCAGGAAATTTCAATACTCTCAGATATAAAAAAAAGATTATAGTATACTTGCAGGAAGCTGAGCTGCAAAGTTTAAGTTCGGAAAAGCAGGCTGATGTTCTGTTGTCACTGCCGCTTTTTTGTTGACACCTGAACTAATACGGAGTATAATTGTAAATGAATTAATGCAATATGAGAACGGAGTGGGATCATGGGGAAGTTCATAGGAGCTTTACGCTTCATGCTGACAAATACCGATAAAGTTCATATCATTTGTTTCGGTGCGATACTGCTTATAATGCTGATCCTTGCGGTGCTTCATCACCGTTGGAAGTACTACGAAAGGGAAATGAAGCTGTGGAAAAAGCTGTGCCTTATACCGCTGGTGATAACTACAGTTCACTATTTTATATTTGTTTCGGGATTTGATGGCTTTCTTATGCGTTATTCTCCCATGTATCTTACAGCTTTTATTGTGCTGCTTCCTGTGTTATGTGCAGAACATAAGAAGGGATACAGGGTAACGGCTTCGGTTGTCGGAGTGCTAAGTGTTGTTTTTTGCATCAGCTTTTTCATTTCGCCAACGAAGGCACATAACTATACGTGGAAAAGCTATACCGGGTCATTCCACGCTTTGATAAGGGAAATGGAAAGGAGCTATGTGCTTAAGGAGTGGAAGGATATCGATTTTTCGGCTCTTGAAGAAAAGTATATGCCGCAGGTGAGAGAAGCGGAGCGAGAGAGCGACCCTGCTAAGTTTGCCGATTCAGTGATCATGTTCTGCAATGAGCTCCATGACGGTCATGTGTCTGTGTATACCGATTATGACAGGGAAAAATATGCTTCTGTGTTTGAGCTGAAAGACTACGGACTTTCAATGACAAAGCTTGACAGCGGAGAAGTGATAGCTGTCTGCACCGCTAAAGAAGTTCACAGCCTTGGAATAACGGACGGCACTGTCATAACTGAATGGAATGGCAAGCCTGTTTTGCAGGCAGCTGAGGAGAAGATACCCGGCTGCGGACAGCCCGTAAGGTCAAATGCTGAAATGATCGCGCTGTTTGAGCTTGCAGGCTCCGGCGGAGAAAGTGTTGAGGTGTCATTTATTGACGAGACTGACACCGAGAAGACTGTTACCCTTTCAGCTCTTTACAATGAGCATACCTACGATGATGCATATGACAGGTTCTCACATATGCCCAAAAAATATAGTGACCTGATCACTTCAAATTACCATGCAGAGATGCTTGATGACAAATGCGGTTACTTTGTACTGAGCGCTGAGACTATTGAAAATGTAGTGAGCGATAATATATGCTTTTACGCAGGGAAAAGCAGAAGTAAGAGCAGAATGTTCCGCGGCAAGCTCAGAAAGCTCAGGGAGCAGGGCATGGAGTATCTCGTCATAGATATGCGTAACAATATGGGCGGCAACAGTGCTGTCGGTGCGGAGCTGTGTGCTCTGTTCACCAAAGAAAATATGTACTCTATGGGACTCGGAGAAAGAAAAGACGGCAAGAATATCCGCCTTACTGAGAATATAATCCGCGGAGACGGAGAATTTGCCGATATTAAGGTAGTTGTACTTACAAACTTTGAGTGCATCAGCGCAGGAGATGTTACTGCGAGAGATCTGTCAAAGCTTCCTAATGTTACTCTTGCAGGTATCACCGATCCAAACGGAAGCGGTCAGGTAACAGGAGGCTGCTGTGTTCTTTCGGATTCCATAGTATGCGTCAATTATCCTATAGGGCTCGCTCTTGACAAAAACGGCGATCCTGACATCGATACCCGTGCCGATCAGATAAGCCGTGACCCTGTGGAGGTGCGTATTCCTTTTGACTATGATGCGGCTATGAAGATATTCCGTGATAAAGAGGACTATGAGCTGGAATGGGCTGTTGATTATCTTGAGGCATCATAATGAAAAGCTCCCGATCTTCAGGTCGGGAGCTTTGATATTTATTATCAGCCTTCGGTGAGATCGCTTCTGATAAAATTAAGAAGCTCACCTGATTCTGTTTCGGGCATACCGAATTTTTCCTTGCCGAGAGCTATGGACTTCATCAGGAATGACATGTTTCTTGCGAGATTACGCATGGTGCGCATTCCCTCTGAGTCATATTCAGCCTCTCCGGGAAGCCGTCCGTGAACGCTGTTCCAGTAGGTGCTTGAAGCTACGGGCATACCGCAGATAGTGAAGTATTTGTTGAGTTCATCAAATGTGGAAGAACAGCCGCCTCGTCTTGCAACTGCAACACTTGCTCCAACCTTCATGGATTTGCTGAAATGTGTGCTGAAGAAAAGTCTGTCAAGACAGGCGATAAGTGTTGCGTTTGCCGATGCGTAATAAACAGGGGAAGCAACGATAAGTCCGTCAGCTTCCTCAAATTTTGCAGCTATCCTGTTGACCTCGTCATCGAATACGCAGCGCCCGAGTTCTCCGCATTTTCCGCAGGCGATACAGCCTCTTATGTTCTTGTTTCCGATCTGACAGACCTCAGTCTCTATGCCCTCGGCTTCAAATACTTTGGTGAGTTCATTTACTGCGGCAGAGGTGTTTCCGCCGATCCTCGGACTGCCGTTGATTATCAGTACCTTCATTGCGATGCTCCTTTACTGACTAAATTGCTTCTGATTTGGTATCGGGAACTCTGACCTTCTGTCTCATAAGGCATAGGTCAAATGAGCTCCATATGCCGTCGCCGTCAAGGTCATAATCCTTGCCTTCAAGGTCGCTGTCTGCCGATTTGCCAAGGATAAAATCACTGAGATCCCGAAGATCCTGAGCTGTATATATTATATCAATTTTCAGCTGAATGTCAAGTGATCCGAGCCAGTCGGATACTTCCTTCTCAGAAGCAGAGGCTGAAAAACGTCTTCCGCTCAGCTGCTTTCCGATAGGTACGAGAGCTTTTATATTCGCTTCACTTGCAGTGATGCCACTGCTGCCTGAGGTGCAGAAGGGGATAACTGTCTTATCCGAAAAGTCGAAGCTTTCAAGGAAGGTGTCGATGATGCGCGGCTCCTGCCCCCACCATATTGGATAGCCGAGAAAAATGGTATCGTAGCTGTCTATAGAGGAAAGCGGAGAAGCTATTTCCGGACGTACCGACTTGTCATTCTGTTCCTTGTTAGCACGGCAGGAGTCGTCCTGATACTTGATATCAGCGTCTGTATAGGGGATAGCCGCATTGATGACATAACTGTCAGCACCTGTGAGTTCAATAAGGTGTTCCGCTATTTTTTCGGTGTTGCCTGTTCTTGAAAAATATGCTACAAGAGTATTTCCGCTTTGCTCATTGCTCGGCATTGAAAATGAAGCGTTTATACTACCGCTTCCGAGGGTACTTTCAAGCTTTGAGGTGTCGCTGATATGGCCTATTTTTGTGTAGGAATAGCTTGTAGAGAAGCTCTTGTAAAATACCACAAGACAGTTATTTCCGTAGAGCATCACATCGCCTGCGCTTATGTTTCCGACTTTGACAGGCGCAGAAGGAAGAGCTGTGTCGAGGTAATAGTACTTCTCGTTGCCGTTCAGCTCCGACATATCTATCGTAAGCGGCATAAGCTCCTTCAGTGCGGAAACGGTCTCGTTGTTCTCAAGGGCAATATCAAAGTCTGTATCTCCGACGGTAAGCTTCATTGAGTTTTCACTTGCAGCTGCTTTTGTTTCTGGCTGAGCTGTGGAAAGTGAACTGTCTGCGGCTTTCTCTGTTGTAAGCAGAGCGGTACTGCTTTGTGTCTGTGTTTCCGATGAGCTTTCCTCATAGGCTCCGCAGGCGCTGCACAGGAGCATTGCCGCTGTGATCAGAGCTGTGGCTGATAATTTATACTTCTTATTCATCATATATACTCCTTATCACTTTTGCCGGAGAACCCACGGCGATCATGTTTCCGGGGATATCCTTTGTAACCACGGAGCCTGCGCCTATTACAGCGTTATCGCCGATAGTCACTCCCGAAAGAATGGTGGAATTCGAGCCTATCCAGACGTTTTTGCCTATGTGTATCGGTTTGGGTATAAGGTCATGGCGCTCCTCGGGGAGAAGTCCGTGATTCAGTGTGGCGAGAACTGTGTTATGACCGATCAGAGCGCCGTCGCCGATATATATTCCGCCCTGATCCTGAAATTTACAGCCGGCATTGATGAATACGCCCTTGCCGAGGTGTATGTTTTTTCCGCAGTCGGTATAAAAGGGAGGGAACAGCCCGACTTCAACAGGCGAACCGATCAGCTGCGACATCAGCTCATTGATCTCATCGGGAGTGTGATAACGGCTGTTTATCTCCATAGTTATTTTTATTGCATCTTGACTGAGCTTATGCATGGTCTGATGGACTCCGCACTCTGCTGTGACCTGTCTGCCGCTGTTCATAAAGCTGATGAACTCCTGTGTTGTCATTGCTGTTACCTCCATTGTGTTATATTACTTGAGATTCTCTTTGTAGAAGCTTTCGATCTTGTCGAACGGGATCACCTTATTCTCGCCGCCGTCATAGAGGTCTGTGTGAACAGCGTCGGGAATAATGAGAAGCTCCTTGTTGTCAGCATATTTGCTGTCTTTTGTCATTGCAGCATAGGCGTCCTTGCTGAAATAGCAGGAGTGAGCCTTGTCACCGTGGATCAGGAGGACTGCACTTCTTATCTCATTGCTGTAGGTGTTGATGGGCTGGTTCATAAATGACATACAGCCGACAGTGTTCCAGCCGCCGTTTGAATTGAGTGAGCGTGGGTGATAGCCTCTCTCGGTCTTGTAGTAGCTGTGGTAGTCCTTGACAAAGAAAGGTGCGTCATCGGGAAGGGGATCAACAACTCCGCCGCCGAGGGCATATTCGCCGCTTGCATAATCGCTGATACGCTGAGCGTTGAGAGCCTGCTTCTTTTCGTAGCGCTTTTCCTCGCTGTCCTCTGAATCAAAGTAGCCGTTGGCGTTCACACGTGCCATATCATACATAGTAACGGCAACTGTAGCCTTTATACGTGTATCTATTGCCGCTGTGTTTATGGAAAGTCCGCCCCAGCCGCAGATGCCGCAGATACCTATTCTGTCCGGGTCAACATTGTCCTGGACGGAGAGAAAATCAACAGCTGACTGGAAGTCCTCGGTATTTATATCGGGAGAAGCCATATATCTTGGCTGACCGCCGCTCTCTCCTGTGAACGATGGGTCAAATGCAATGGTAAGAAATCCGCGTTCTGCAAGTGTCTGGGCGTACAGACCGCTGCACTGCTCCTTGACTGCACCGAACGGACCGCATACAGCTACAGCAGGAAGCTTTCCGTCTGCATTTTTGGGCATATACATATCAGCTGCGAGAGTGATACCATATCTGTTGTGGAATGTTACCTTCTTGTGGTCTACTTTGTCTGACTTGGGAAATGTTTTGTCCCATTCCTGTGTGAGTTTGAGATCTTCCATATAATTCATAGCTTTTCCTCCTGTTTCTGTAGGATCTGATACAGTCGTTTCGGCAGATGTCATTTGTGAAGTCGTTTCGGCAGGCGAGCTTTCAGACAGATCTGAGATGTTTTGTGCCTGTTGTCCCTGTGTACTGCCGCAGCCTGTGAGTAATGCGGCGCAGAGACATATCATCATTTTTGTAATTGGAATACTGATTAGTTTCATGTTATAACTCCTTTGATAGTATGACTTAAAGCTTTAACGGTTTGATCATGATCTTTTTAACGTGTGGGTGAAGTAGTCAAGACAGTCGATATGTGCATTGTACTTATGAACGCTGTCAAGAAGAGCGAGCCTGTGCTTTGTAAGCAGCTTTTCAAGCTCTGTGAACTTCTTCTCGTCAAGAAGCTCAATGCATCTGATGATGTCGGCTTCATTCATTCCTGCGTCCAGAAGATTACGGCGGATCCTTGCCTGTTCCATATTGTCTCTCATGTCTGCCACCTCCTGTGATCTTATTCTAACATAGAATTTGAGAAATAGCAAATACTTTATAAGCAATTCAAGATATGCTTGACAGGCATATCACAAAGGAGTATAATATTGATATATCTATCGTGGAGGTGTATTATGGAAATACGTGTTCTGCGCTATTTTCTCACTATTGCAAGAGAGGGGAGCATCACTGCCGCAGCAGAGCAGCTACATATCACTCAGCCTACGCTGTCAAGGCAGATAAGAGACCTTGAGGACGAGCTGGGGCAGAAGCTGTTTATGCGAAGCAGTCACAGCATGAAGCTGACACAGGAGGGGTTTATTTTCCGTCAGAGAGCTGAGGAGATAGTATCTATGGTGGACAAGACCTCTGCGGAGTTCCTGTCAATGGACAAGCCTGTCGCAGGTGATATTTACATAGGCGGCGGCGAGACTCTGGCGGTCGGGCTTATCGCCGATCTTATCGCTGATCTGAGAAAGGAATATCCCGATATACGTTATCACCTGTACAGTGGAAATGAAGCCGATGTGACAGAGCGGCTTGACCGTGGTCTTCTGGATTTCGGTATACTTGTTCAGCCTGCCGATATTACGAAATATGACTGTATCCACCTGCCTGCCGAGGACAGGTGGGGAGTAGTAATGCGGAAGGACGCACCTCTTGCCAAAAAGAAAAGGATAGCAAGGGCTGATCTTGTAGATCTGCCGCTGATACTTTCACGGCAGGTGCTGAGCACCAAGAGCGAGGGAAATGCTTTTATTGAGTGGTTCGGAGAGGACTTTGAAAAGCTCGATATAGTCACGACCTTCAATCTTATGTATAATGCTGCTCTTATGGTGAGATCAGGTGTGGGCTATGCAGTAGGTATCGACGGTATAGTCAGCACAGGCGGTGAAAGCGAGCTTTGCTTCAGACCTCTTGTGCCGAAAATGACCTCGGGGCTGGATTTTATCTGGAAGAAATATCAGGCATTCTCCCCTGCGGCAGAGCTGTTTCTTGAAAAGCTTCAGGAGCGTTTTCAGCAGATCAACTGAAAGCTTACCCTGAAATGAAAAACGCCTCCGATGTCGGAGGCGTTGTATTTAATTCTGTCTGATTGCTGATGTGTATATGATTATTTGGCTATGAGAGCCTTTCTCATCATAACAAGATCATATATATCAAGCTTGTCGTCGCTGATGAAGTCTCCTGCCTTCCAGTTCTTCAGCTCTGTGCCGGGAGTTCCGAGGAGCCATTTGCTCATGAGAACGAGGTCGGCTGAATTGAATTCTCCGTCTGAATTTACGTCACCTGCAATATCATCAGCAGGTCCGGCGGAGCTTTCGTCGAAGACATACTTTGCATTTTTGAGATACTCGTCATCATCGGGCTTTTCAACTTTATCCCAGTCGGATTTGCTTCCGTAAACTGTGATAGTAGCCTTTGCTGTATTATCTGCGAAGGCATATGAGTTTACAGATGTCAGCTTGCCTGAGAGCTTTACGTCTGTGAGCTTGTTGCAGCCTGCAAAAGCAAAGCCGTCGATGGAAGTAACATATCTTACATCTGCTGAAACGAGATTTGAGCACTGGAAGAAAGTGCTGTCATTGAGCAGCTTTACGCTTGAAGGAAATACCACTGAGGTGATATTTTCATTGCGGTGGAATGCGCTTGGTGATACATACTTTACAGTTGACGGGATAACAACGTCTCCCTTAGCAGTCTGAGCGTCGATGAGGTCACCGTTTATTACTACAAGAGGATCTTTCTTGCGCTGCTCGGCGATCCATGGAGTATCGTCGAATACTCTTGATGACAGCTCGATCATTTTATCTGGGAAATTCACCTCTGTCAGTGCCGAACATAACTCAAATGCGCGAATTCCGATACTTTCAACACTTTCAGGGATAGTAACTGATTTGAGATTTGCACACATAGCGAATGACCAGTTTCCGATACTCTTTACGGAATCAGGGATCTTAACGCTTGATAGTTCGCAGCCATTGAATGCATAATCATTGATGACTGTTACAGGCAGACCGCCGATAGATGCAGGTATCTCCACGGAAGAAGCCTCCATTTTACAGCCTGTGATGACAACGTGGTCATCCTCTGTGATGTAATAGAGGTCACCTGATGAATCGTCAGCATATGCTGTAAGAGAAGACGAGGTGAATACTCCCTGCGGTACGGAAAGCGGTATCACTGCCGACAGTGCTGCGGCTGCTATGAGTGATGCAGTCCTTAAGATCATTTTTTTTGCTTTCATAATGAACCCCTCCTGTTATTATGATAAGAAATATGAATGTCTGTTATATTATCTGCTGTGATGCTCCCAATGAAGCACCGGACAGCAGATCTTGCCTCTTATTGTACCATATATCGCTGATTTAGTCAACTCAGACTTGTGAATTTTTTGTTTATATTTTGTGTTCACCTGCTTGTGTATCGGAATTGCTGCTGAGTATTTTACGTGCAAGATGAACGTTGAAAAACTCTATCAGCGGTCCCATAAAGAATGCAGTTATTATGGTGCCGATACCTGCGATAGTGGGAATTTCTTTAATATGTCCGCCGCCTGCGATGAACATGACAGTTCCGAGGATAACGCAGCAAAGGTCCGTGCATACGCGGATGAACTTGAATTTGCCTATCTTCCATTTATTTGCCATAATAAGTGCTACTGCGTCATAGGTTGAGACGCCGAGGTCTGCGGTTATATACAGCGATGAGCCGATACAGATAATGACTATACCAACAATTAGGAATGCTATGCGGAGGGGCATAGATGGCTCGGGAACGACCCACTGCAGGAACTTGTAGGAGTATTCCGTGACATATCCAAGCAGGAAGAGATTGATAAAGGTCGCGATACCTATGTAGTGACGGTCAAAAATAAGGCTGAACGTCAGCAGGACTGCATTGACTATGACATACAGAGTGCCGAAGCTGATGGGGATGAGCTTACTGATACCGCTCATAAAGGACTGGAAGGGATCAACACCGAAGGCTGCCATTTTGAATATTGCTACGCTGACAGCTCCTGTCATGACTCCAAGGATGGACATAATGATTCTTTTTTTCATGTTTTCTTCTCTTTTCTGAATAAATTTATCTGAATGATTATATCACAGCTGAAAGCTCAAAGTCTACCCTAAAATTGCGATGTTATCAGCTGAAAAATGCGGATATGCTGTTGGCAGGGGAGTGCATCTGCATATGTCGGGGATTGACTGAGGGGGAGAAATATGTTAGAATTATAAAGACATAGTCTATAAGAGCGTGAATAATTCAGGAAAATTTTCGGCTGTATCAGCCGCAGAACAGAGGAGTCGGAAGGAATGAATCTGATTGAGAACAAGACTTTTGATAGTGAAAGAGCCTTATACAACATCAGGGATACTATTGTGAAGGACTGTACCTTTGCAGGCCCTGCGGACGGTGAATCAGTCCTCAAGGAGACAAGGAACATCATTGTTGATGGCTGTACATTCTCGCTGCGGTATCCGGTCTGGCATGCAAGGAAGTATGAGCTGAGAAATTCACGGCTTGACGAAAAGACAAGGGCTCCACTCTGGTATTCCGACGGAGGTAACATCGAAAACACGGAGATACGAGGCATTAAAGCTCTGCGTGAGTGCAATGGCACTGTTATCAGGAAATGCATGATAGATTCTTCTGAATTCGGCTGGAAAACCAATAATACATGTATTTCCGACAGCAGCATCATATCGGAGTATATTTTTCTGGACGCCAAAAATATAGAGCTGGATCATATCGGATTCAAGGGCAAGTACTCTTTTCAGTATGTGGAGAATATGGTCATACGAAATTCTGATCTCGACACAAAAGACGCATTCTGGCATTCCAAAAATGTCACTGTAATTGATTCTGTTGTGAAGGGGGAGTATCTTGCCTGGTTCTCTGAGGGACTTACACTTGTAAGATGCAGAATAATCGGCACTCAGCCTCTTTGCTACTGCAGGGATCTCAAGCTCATCGACTGTGAAATGGAGAACTGTGACCTTTCATTTGAGTATTCCGATGTAGAGGCGGAAATAAAAGGGAATATCGATTCCGTAAAGAATCCGCGGTCGGGAAGAATAATCGCTGACAGTATCGGTAATGTCATATATGAAGACTCCATCATGGAAAGCAGAGCTGAGGTAGTTCTGAGATCACAGACAGAATAACAGTACAAGATTAACATATCACGAAAATAAGCCCCGCTTTTTCTGAACTGACCCCAAAAAGTTAGACAAAGATTTAAAAGAAAATTTATGCAAAGCGACAAAGCGACAAAGCTTGGTCGCTTTGTTGCTTTATGCAGCTTTGGCAAGACGGTATTCAACAGGTGACATTCCATCGAGTTT